>JBAXIK010000019.1:0-22020 GCA_037138415.1 Opitutia bacterium
AACCGACGCATGGGGCTTTTGCAGAGCCCGGCCTTACCACTTGGCTACCGCGCCTAACACTTACAGGCCGTTACACTGCCACTTGTTAACTTTCTTTCAAGGGTTTTATGCAATGGCTTTCCTTTCCTAAATTATCCAGTAAAACAGGGTTATGTCAGCCCAACCTCCCTACCGTATTGGACTCGGTTACGACATTCATCCGCTCGTCTCCGGCCGTCCCTGCATTCTGGGAGGGGTTACCATTCCTTCAAATATTGGCCCTGATGGACACTCCGACGCCGATGTTTTATTACATGCCGTGGCGGATGCACTTTTGGGCGCAGCTGGACTTCGCGATATCGGATATTATTTTCCGAATACCGATCCAAATATCAAAAATATTAAATCCGGACTCATTGTTAAAAAAGCCTTCGAGGAGATTAAAAAACTGGGTTGGAGGGTGGGGAATGTTGATGTGGTCGTCATCGCCGAACGCCCTAAAATTTCTGAGCATATCACCGAAATCAAAAAATCTATTTCTGAACTTTTAGAAGTGGGCGAAGATCAAGTGGGGGTAAAAGCGACTACGAATGAAGGCATGGACTCGATTGGCCAGGGCCGGGCGATTGCGGTTCAGGCTATTTGCATGCTTATAAAAGCCTAAATAGAGGGTTTAGTCCTTTCCGTCTTGTCAAATCGGTCTAAACAAACTCTCTCCAATTAAATCTATGGAGCAGACCCTTATCATTTTAAAACCCGATTGTATGGAGCACCGTCTTTACGGCACCGTTCTGGCCCGCTTTGAAGCTGCCGGTTTTGACATTCAAGCCTGCAAATTAACCCGCCTCACGCCTGGTCAATTACGCGAACACTATGCGCATGTTGCGGATAAGCCTTTTTATCCCGAAATCGAAACTTTCATGTCTTCCCGTCCGGTGATTATCGCTGTTTTAAGCGGTGTAAACGTCATCGCTCGTGTGCGTGAATTACTCGGACCCACAAACTCAAAGGTCGCGCCTAAAGGTACTATTCGCGGAGATTTTGGAACCGAAATGATGCGCAATGTTTGTCACGCCTCGGACAGCCCAGAAGCTGCCGCTGCTGAGATTAAGCGTTTTTTCAGCGCGACTGAAGTTTTCTAAGTCTGCTACTTTTTAATTTTCTGGGGGTTTTAAAAGAGTGAACCGCTCAATCTTAAACTTCCTTTTGGTGGTAATAGTTTCTTCGGCTCTCATGGCTGAGACTCCTAAGACAAAATCTGATTTTGTTTTAAAGAGTTCTGTGATGATGGAAGGTGGAAGTATTCCCAAAGAGTTTACGGGAGATGGTGCGGGTATTAGTCCGCCGTTGGAATGGAAGGGTGCACCCGCGGGCACAAAATCATTCGTCGTGATTATGCATCACTTCCCACATGAGGGCGACCCCGCCCGCTGGTATTGGATTTTATATAATTTGCCCAATACGGTAACTTCCCTCGCTAAAGCTACGAAGGGTGTCGGCGTGAATGGTTCGAACTGTGTGGGGTCAGAATTAGCTTATGCTCCTCCGCATTCTAAAGGTCCAGGGGTCAAAAAATACACCATCACCGTTTACGCCTTATCCGCTCAGCCGAAATTAATAGTAACTGGGAAGCAGATAAATCGCGACGCCATGTTGGCCGCTATCAAAGATATTACATTGGGTCAGGCAGAACTTAACTTTACCTATGATCGTACGGACGTGGTCTCAGCCGAAAAGGCAGGCGAAGCGAGTTCGGCCAAAGGAAGTCGCCGCTAAAAGGGTACTTAACCCCCGTCGGGGTAACTTTTATCAGTTTTTTTGTGACTTCCCCGTTGCCCTAGGGCGGGTAAATTAAACAAAGTCTAATCATGTTAGACCCTAAGTTATTTCGTGAGCAAATCGACATTGTCCGTAAAGGCATTGCGCGTAAAAAATTTCAGGTAGATCTCGAGGCCGTCTTAGCTGCCGACGAAGTTCGCCGTCACGCCGTTGCTGAATTTGAAAACGCGCGTGCTTTACAAAATTCAGCCAATAAAGAGATGGCCGCGATGCCCAAGGGTACGCCTGAGTTTCAAGCGAAGTTGGCGGAGATGAAAGAGGCTTCGGCGCGAGTTAAAGAATTAGAAAAGAAAGTCACTGAAGCGGAAGAAGTTTGGAAACAGGTCAGCTTAACCGTGCCCAATATTCCGCATGACTCGGTGCCCGAAGGTCGCACTGAAAATGACAATAAAGTTCATTCTACCTGGGGTGATGTAGATCAATTAATTTCTCCAGCAGCCAAGCCCCACTGGGATATCGCTTGGTTTACTAAGGCGATTGATTTTGAACGCGGCGTTAAAGTCGCCGGCGCAGGCTTCCCTTTTTATGTCGGTGATATGGCCCGTTTGGTGCGTGCCTTAATTCAATTCTTTCTCGAGGAAGCCAATGCCGCCGGATATACCGAAGTGCACGCACCTTTATTAGTGAATGCGGCCAGTGCGACGGCGACCGGTCAGCTCCCGGACAAAGAAGGACAAATGTATCACGCACAAACAGATGACTTTTATTTAATTCCGACCGCTGAAGTTCCCGTGACTAATTTTTTCCGTGACGAAATTTTAGACGAAGCCTCCCTGCCTGTAAAACGCGTCGGTTACACTCCTTGTTTTCGTCGTGAAGCAGGCAGTTGGGGTGCGCACGTACGCGGGCTGAATCGTTTACACCAATTCGATAAAGTAGAACTAGTTAAATGGACTCACCCAAGTGAATCATTTAATGAGTTAGAAAAATTACGTGGTGATGCTGAAAGCATTTTACAAAAACTCCATTTACCTTACCGCGTATTACTCATTTGTGCTGGTGACATTGGTTTCTCGCACAGCAAACAATACGATCTCGAAGTCTGGGCGGGCGGCCAGAAGCGCTGGCTAGAAGTTTCTAGCTGTTCCAATTTCACTGATTTCCAAGCCCGTCGTGCGGGTATTCGTTATCGTCCCAAAGATGGAAAAGTAGAATACGTTCATACTTTAAATGGTTCGGGTCTGGGTTTACCTCGAGTGTTAGCCGCAATCCTTGAAAATAATTTACAGCCCGACGGCAGTGTAGTTGTTCCGGAAGCCTTGCGCCGATGGTACGGCAAGGACACTATTAAATTCTAAAAGTGTTTTTAGCTCCTGCCTCATTAGAAAAAATCAAAACCACGGCGTCACAATTACCAGAATTGTCACTGCCCAGTTCGCTCTTAGGTAAGAAGGTGGCGGTAGCGGTTTCGGGCGGCGCCGACTCTATTTATTTGCTTTGTGTACTTTGGGTGAATCCAGCGATTCGCCAGCATTTATTGGTCCTGCACTTTGATCACGCTGCCCGTGGAATTGAATCTACGCACGATGCATTATTTGTGAAGGAAGTTTGTCAGTCTTTGGGCGTCCCATGCTATCTCGGTCGGAGAGCGGAAGAAGGTCCAGCCTCTGAAGCGACATTACGTGAAGCCCGAAATACTTTTTTTGCTGAGCAGAGAAAGCTTCACGATTTTAATATCATTTGTACGGCGCATCACCTCGACGATGTCGCCGAAACTTTATTAATGAGATTAGCTCGAGGGGCCGGATTGACGGGTCTTTCAGCACCCCGCGTGTTGCAGAATTTTCGTGATGGGCATTTACGTTATCGCCCGTTGATTGCTGCCCGCTTGGGTAAAAAAGATATTTTAGAAGGGTTGCAACGCGTGGACATTCCCTGGCGTGAGGATGCCACCAACCAATTGCCTATCGTTAAACGGAATCGGATTCGTCGATGGTTAAATAAAAACGCAGAAGAAGCTTTAGGACCCGATTACACTAAAGGCTTTGCCCAGTCGGCAGACATCATTGAACAGGCGCGTACCGCTTTATTAACTTGGGCGAAGGATTTAGGCTGCGTAAAAAATTCCGACGGAGTTTTAGAGGTGAGTGCTCTTAAAAATCGACCCGTAGCATTGGCCTATGTCGTCATCCATGAATTCCTGCAGGAGTGTGGACTGGGTGCAGTACAGGGCGCCTCTTTGGAGCTTTTAGTCAGACACTTGTGCGCGGGCACCGATGTGCAAATGTCAGTACTTTCAAAATTAGTTAAAATTAAAAACGGAAAATGTTTTTTAACCCCTGAAGCCTTGGCGCCTCTGGGAACGCAAACGCGACAACTGTCATTGGGTGTGCTCGATGGCGAAACAGGTTTGTTGGCAGAAATCGTGACCGTGGATGAAAACCTCTGGGCAAAATTGTCACGGGGGGACATTCCGCCCACCAAAGAAGTCTATTTGTCGCCCGCGGCCGTCGGTGCAATTTTCTGGAGGGGGAGAATGGAAGGGGACCGTTATCAGCCTCTTGGTTCGAGTGGCACAGCTAAGGTCTCCGATCTTTTAATTAACAGGAAAGTACCGTCAGAGTTACGCGAAAACCTTCCGGTTGTTCTTTTAAATCAAGAAATCATCTGGGTTCCTTCTAATCCGCCGGCGGAATTATACAGATTAAATGGACCCGTTAAAGGGGCTCTCCGATTGACTTGGCTTAACCCCTGCTTAATCTAAACCTTCCCCCGATGAGCCAAGACAACAACGAGGATAATAACCGCATTAAAGCTAAGCCTTTAATCGTATGGATCATTTTAATTGGTCTAGTTGCACTGCTAGTTAACTACAGTGCTCCGCCCGCCAACAGCGTTCAGAAGTTGAGCGTGACCGAAGTCCTGTCTCTCGCCCAAGAGAAGAAGGTAAAAAATCTTTCAATAAAATCAGACTCCACCGGTGGTTCTAATAGCTGGTACGAAGTCACTGGAGAATTAGAAGTTAAAGGGGCTACCGCGGATGATAAGACCAGGTTCCAGGCCAAAGGTCGTTTAACCGAAAAAGAATTTGAAGGCCTACGTGGTGCGGTAGCTAAAGATGCGTTTAAGGAAGTCCCAGAACAGACAGGATTAACAATGTTCCTTTATAATGTCCTGCCCACCTTACTCATCTCGGGCTTGGTCTTGTTTATGATGTACCGCTTTTTGCGCAGTGCAAACAAAGGTGCGATGCAGTTCGCAAAGTCACGCGCTCGTTTAAATGCGAATGAAAATGAAGGTACTACTTTTAAAGACGTAGCCGGATGTGATGAAGCCAAAGAAGAAGTTAAAGAGATTGTAGATTTTCTCCGTGATCCCAAACGCTTCACTAAAATAGGTGCGTCTATTCCGAAAGGAATTCTCATGGTCGGACCTCCCGGAACCGGTAAGACACTTCTCGCGCGTGCCGTCGCTGGAGAAGCTAAAGTTCCTTTCCTAAGTATCAGCGGTTCTGACTTCGTTGAAATGTTTGTCGGCGTGGGTGCAGCTCGCGTTCGCGACACTTTTGAGCAAGCCCGCAAGCTCGCTCCTTGTATTGTATTTATTGACGAAATCGATGCAGTTGGCCGTCAACGTGGTGCCGGTGTCGGTGGCGGAAATGATGAACGCGAACAAACGCTCAACTCATTACTCGTTGAGATGGATGGCTTTGATGGTCAGGCAGGCGTCATCGTTATCGGTGCGACCAATCGTGCCGATGTACTCGATCAAGCACTCTTACGTCCAGGTCGTTTCGACCGCCAAGTCTTTGTAGATTTACCAGACTTACGGGGTCGTGAGGCTGTTCTCGCCGTTCACGCTAAACGTTTCCAATTAGCGCCCTCAGTTGATTTAAATCGTATCGCTCGCATCACCACGGGAATGTCGGGTGCTGATTTAGCGAATTTATTAAATGAAGGTGCTTTGCATGCTGGTCGTCGTAATCGCGATAAGGTTGAGATGTCCGACATCGAAGAGGCCCGCGACAAAATTGCTTATGGTCGTGAGCGTCGCCGCGCAATGGATGAAGAAGATCGTCGCAGTACTGCCTACCACGAAGCGGGCCATGCGATTGTTCAAGCCGTTGTCGACGATGGTATGATGCCCATTCATAAAGTAACGATTCTTCCACGTGGTCGTGCACTGGGTATGGCCATGTTCCTCCCTAAGAAAGATATTCTCGGATACTCTAAAGCCCGTCTACTGACTTACATTTGTACGGCGATGGCTGGTCGCGTCGGCGAAAAAGTAGTTACAGGTGATGTATCCAATGGTGCATCCTCTGATATTAAACAAGCCACCCGTATGGCCCGTCAAATGGTCTGCGATTGGGGTATGAGTGAGCTCGGTCCTATTTCTTATAACGAAAATTCCGATACCGTTTTCTTGGGTCGCGAAATTTCTCGTACGCAATCGCATAGCGATGAAACCGCTCGTCGTATTGACGACGCCGTTGCTAAAATTGTCAGTGAACAATACGCCCGCGCTGAAAAAATTATCGCCGAGCACGCTGATGCCCATCGCAAGATTGCGGAAGCGCTGCTCGAGCATGAGACTTTAGATGGCGTTCATGTGATGGAAATTCTCAAGACTGGTTCGATGCAGACCCCGATTGTGGGATCACCTGTACCAAACTTAGTTCGCGAGACTAGCCCTGATGGTCCACCACCAGAACCAGGCACACAGGCAA
This sequence comes from Opitutia bacterium, assembly GCA_037138415.1. Lineage (GTDB taxonomy): Bacteria > Verrucomicrobiota > Verrucomicrobiia > Opitutales > UBA953 > UBA953. Next base: position 6,488 of record JBAXIK010000019.1, read on the forward strand.
CGCCGACCCCTGCTTGAGGTTTGCCCTCAGCGGTTTTAAGGTTTAAAAGTCACCCATGGTCATCGGACTCACTGGCGGCATCGGTTGTGGAAAATCCACGGCTGCCGGCTTTTTTAAGTCACATGGATTTGTCGTGATCGATTCCGACGTCTTGGCACACCAAGCTTTAAACGAATCGAGTACCCTTGCCCAATTAAAATCACGCTGGGGTTCGGCCTGTATTCAGAATGATGGTACAGCCAATCGAGACTGGATGGGTAAAAAAATATTTTCTGACCTGGCCGAGAAAACTTTTTTAGAATCCATTATCCACCCTCGCATTGCCGTCCTACGCCAAGAAGCGATGGCCGATTCATCCAAGTCATACATTCTAGAAATTCCGCTTTTATTCGAGTTGGGGCTGAATCAGGGATTAAATGCAACTGTCTGTGTTGCATCCTCTGACGAAGTCAGACTACAACGCTTGGAATCCAAGGGATTAAGTCGTGCTGATGCCCAGAATCGAATAAATACACAAATGCCTATCAGTGAGAAGGTTAAGAAGTCGAATTACATGATTTGGAATGATGGCAGCCTAGAATTTTTGAAAGCTGAAGTGGGTAAATGTGTGCAAACATTAAAAGGGTAAGAATTGGCTGATTTCTGGATAGTTTGCGATTGCCGAGAGGGTGGGTAGATTTACTTTTCGATTTCCCCTATTTCTTCTTACTGAGAACTAGGTTCAACACCCCCAACCCCCATTTAGGAATCCCTACCCTGTGACGACCGCCGACGATTTCGTCATTCAATTCATACAAGACAAGGGACTGGTGTCCTCTGCTCAAGTATCTGAGGCCCGCGAGGCGCTTGGTGCTATCCCCGATGGCCAGAATCCCGATACCCTAGCGATCGGGAAATTAGTTGAGACTGGTAAGGTCACTTGGGCCGTTATTTCGAAAGCTCTTGGTAAGGAATTCGACATGGAAGTCGTCGACTTGGCCCAGGTTTCGCCTGCCGAAGAATTGCTCAAACTGATTAGTCGCGAGCAGGCTGAGCGTCACAACATTTTACCACTGCAAATGGATGGGGTTGAACTGCTCGTGGCGATTTCGGATCCGCTCGACACCGAAACGCTCGATTCACTTTCACGTGTTTTAAAACTTACCTTAAATCCAAAACTCGCACCGCCTGATGAGCTCAAGACCGCGATTAATCGTTGTTACGGCGGAGGTGCATTAAATGTATCTTACGAAGATGTTTTTGGTAAGGGTGAAGATGGTGTTTCGGTCGATCTTCCTCAAGGTGGCGAAGTCAAAGAAGACGACGCTCCGATTATTCGCTATGTGAATTCTCTGATTGTGGATGCGATTCGTCGTAAAGCTTCGGATATTCACTTAGAGCCTTTAGAAAAAAGATTCCGCGTTCGTTTCCGTATCGACGGCGTGCTGCAAGAAATGAAAGGCCCACCTAAGCGCTTACAGGCTTCAGTCATTTCGCGCCTTAAATTAATGGCCGAAGTGTCACTCGCTGAAAAACGTATTCCGCAAGACGGACGTATTCAGGCTCGCACGGGTGGACGTGATATCGACTTACGTGTATCCGTTTTGCCGACCGTTTATGGCGAATCAATCGTCATGCGTATTCTCGATAAAGAAGGACTTAAATTGGGTCTTCCCGAATTAGGATTCTTTGCGGATGACCAAGCAAAATTCCAAGGTCTTATCTCCGGCTCCGATGGTGTATTCCTTGTTACAGGTCCAACGGGTTCGGGCAAATCGACCACCCTTTATTCAGCGCTGAATTATATTAATAAGCCTGACCGTAAAATTATTACGGTTGAAGATCCTGTTGAGTATCAGATGGCTGGTATCAATCAGGTCCAAGTAAAACGTGATGTCGGTATGACTTTCGCCGCCGCGCTTCGCGCGATGTTACGTCAGGCTCCCAACATCGTGATGATTGGTGAAATTCGAGATTTAGAAACCGCTGAAATTTCGATTAACGCCGCGCTAACCGGTCACATGGTGTTCTCAACCTTGCACACTAACGATTCCGTCAGTGCGGTGACTCGTCTTGTTGATATCGGCGTGAAGCCTTTCTTAGTTTCGGCCGCACTACGTGGAGCTCTCGCCCAACGTCTCGTTCGTCGCGTTTGCCAAGCCTGTGCTCAACCTTATAAACCAACGGCTAAAGAACTCTATACGATTGGTATGTCCGAACAGGATATTGCGGGCGCCACTCCGATGAAGGGTGCTGGCTGTCCAAAATGTAATGAACGCGGATTCAAAGGCCGTCGTGGGGTATTCGAACTTTTTGTCATCACTGAAGAAGTCCAAGAAATGATTTACGGAGGTGCGACGCTCGTTTCACTTCGTCGTAAAGCACGCGAAGCGGGCATGCGCACGATGCGTGAAGACGGCCAACGTAAAGTCGCCTCAGGTATGACCACCATTGAAGAAGTCATGGGCGCCACCGTCGCGGACGACGTCTTATAATTAATAAAAATGGCCTACGATCTTAACCAACTGCTGGAAGCCATGATTGAAAATGGAGCCTCTGATCTCCATTTACACGTGGGTCGTGCGCCTTCGCTGCGGGTAAGCGGAAGTGTGATCTCGGTCGAAGGTTCGGCTTTAACTGCTGAAGATACAAAAAATATTGTTAACTCCATCATTCCTGCGGTCCATGTCGATCGACTGAAACAAGAGGGCGGTTGCGATTTCGGTATGTCTTTCCGAGGCAAAGCGCGCTTACGCGTTAATGTACACCGCGCCAAGGGAGAGTTGGGAATCGTTCTCCGTTTAATTCCTGCAGATATTTATACGCTGGAGGACTTACGTCTTCCGCCGATTGTAAAAGACTTACTCCGTCGTCCACGTGGTTTGATTTTAGTAACCGGCCCAACGGGTTCAGGTAAATCTACCACCCTCGCCTCGATGGTGAATTGGATTAACGATAATACCGATGGACATATTGTAACCATCGAAGATCCGATTGAATATTTCCATACCCACAAAGGTTGTGTGGTTACCCAGCGCGAAGTGCATAGTGACGTTCCCTCGTTTGCCGAAGGCGTTCGCGCGTCTCTGCGTCAAGATCCTGATGTTATTTTAATTGGTGAAATGCGCGACTTGGAAACCATCGAAGCCGCCATTACCGCCGCAGAAACGGGTCACCTTGTTTTTGCGACACTTCATACCACTGGTGCAGCTCGCACGGTAGACCGCATTTTAGATGCATTTCCTGCTGGCGCGCGTGATCAGATTCGCGTGCAGCTATCTTCCTCGATCATCGCGATTATCTCACAGTGCTTACCCCGCACGGTGGATGAAAAGCGTGTGGCCGCTTATGAAATCATGGTTCGTACGGATGGTATCGCGGCAAAGATTCGTGAGAACAAAACTTTCCAAATCACCTCCGACATCGAAACCGGCGGCGGCCGCGGAATGCGTACGCTCGATGCTGATTTATTAGCCCTGTTTAATCAGGGTAAAATTAATGAAGAAGAGGTGATGACTTACTGCCAAGACAGCGAAATGGTCCGATCGCGTCTCAACCCCAAAAACTAAAACTTAAACCAATTATTTACCATGTTTGAAGACCACAGCGATATCATGCGCGACATTGCGATCGAAGGGAAACTTCTCGATCAAACTCAAGCAGATGAAATTTGGGAGTCGCACGCGACCACGGGAAAATCTTTCGCCGACAGTTTAGTCGACGCCAACCTCGCCGATCGTCCGTCTTTACTCCAAGCGATTGCTGATCACTTAGGTGTTCAATTTTATTCAGCTATTCCGACAACGGATCAGGATGATATTTCCAAAGTTCTCAAACCAGCCCAAGCCCACAAGTACGCCGTGGTCCCAGTGGCTGATGAGGCCGGTAAATTAACCCTCGTTGCAAAAGATCCTTTCAACTCAGCGATTATCAATGAACTCACCTTTATTCTGAAGCGTGAAAATATTGAACTAGCAGTCGCCGATCCGGATATGGTCGATGCAGCCGTCATCCGTGTTTATGGTGAGCCTTCCGCTTCATCGATGGATGACTTGTTGGGTGAGTTTGACCAAATTGATACTGCTGCGGTTGCCGATGAAGACGTCGCTAATGCCGCCAGCCAGGCTCCGATTATTCGTTTCGTTGATTTAGTTCTGCAAGAAGCAGTGAAAGCCAAAGCTTCAGATATTCACTTCGAGCCGTTTGAAGACCAATTCCGTATTCGTTACCGTATCGACGGCTCGCTCTACGAGATGGCTCCACCCCCTAAGAATTTAGCTAACGCGGTGACTGCGCGGGTAAAAGTTTTATCTGCACTTAATATTGCGGAGCGAAGAATTCCACAAGATGGACGGATTAAAACGACGATCAGCGGCCGCCAAATCGATCTTCGTGTTTCGACTCTGCCAACGCAATTTGGTGAGTCAGTCGTGTTGCGTATTCTCGATAAGACGGTCGTCAATCTGAGCCTCGATGCGCTCTCGATGCAGGAAGATATCAAAGAGGGCATTCGCTCGATGGTGAACAAACCTAATGGTATCTTTATTGTTACTGGTCCTACTGGTTCGGGTAAAACCACCACACTTTATTCCGCGTTGCGTGAAGTAAACACCGAGGATGTAAAAATTCTCACCGCGGAAGACCCGGTCGAATACGAAGTCGAAGGTATCATGCAGGTCCCGATTAATCATCAAGTCGGCTTAACTTTCGCCGCCGCCCTTCGTTCCTTCCTCCGTCAAGATCCTGATACCATCATGGTGGGAGAAATTCGTGATATCGAGACCGCACAAATTGCCGTGCAAGCATCGCTCACCGGTCACGTGGTATTATCCACGCTCCACACTAATGACGCTCCTGGTGCCGTTACGCGACTCATCGATATGGGTCTCGAGCCATTCTTAATTTCTGCGTCGATTGAAGGGATCTTAGCTCAACGCTTACTGCGTCGCATTTGTAAGACTTGTCGCACCGCTTACGAGCCAGACAAAGAAGTGATTGGTATGCTCGACGTCGATGCTCTCGAAATCGCCAACAAGAAATTCTATTTCGGTAAAGGTTGTGCTGATTGTAACCGCTCGGGTTACAAGGGCCGCCAAGGCCTCTTTGAGTTGATGACCATTTCAGACTCGATTCGTACTCTCATCACACAGCGTGCTCCAACCTTAGTGCTGAAGCAAAAGGCCATCGAAGTCGGTATGCGTCCCTTGCGCGACGACGGCTTACGCTGTATTTTCGATGGTTTAACTACTATTGAAGAAGTTCTGAAATACACCTAATCTTTCTAAACAACTACTCCCATGCCTGAATACAAGTATAACGCTATTGATCGTAATGGTGCGCAAACCACCGGTAAAATCGAAGCGACTAACGACGAACAAGCACGCCAGAAATTAATGGCTCGTGGCCTCATGGTCACTTCCCTGGTTGGCGACACGGGTGCTGCCAAACCCGTTGCTGCGGCCGCCCCAGCCAAGAAATCTTTTAGTTTTGGCTCAAAAGTTTCTGCTGAAGACGTCACCACGATGACGCGTCAGTTAGCGACGCTCATCGTGGCTGGATTACCTTTATTGCGTGCACTAGAGTTGATTCATAAACAAGAACGCAATCTTCACTTCAAAGAAGTCTTGGGTATGATTGCAGAAAGTGTTTCTCAGGGTAATAATTTATCCGAAGCGCTCGCCGCTCACCCTAAGGTTTTTGACCGTCTCTTTATTAACATGGTGAAGGCAGGGGAGGCTGGTGGTGTGCTTGATAAAGTATTGGATCGTCTAGCAAAGTTCCGTGAAAAAGCTCAACGCATTCAGAAGAAAGTTAAATCCGCGATGGTTTATCCAGGCGTCGTTGTTTCCGTGGCCGTCGTCATCGTCTATATTCTAATGGTTAAGGTTGTTCCCTCGTTCCAAAAACTTTTGAGCAGTCAGAAGTTGGCTTTACCTCCTTTAACCCAATTAGTGGTTGGTATTTCTACTGCACTGACGGATTACTGGTATGTCACACCGTTCGTGATTTTCGGTATTTACTATGGTATGAAGCTTTGGCTGTCGTCTACCAAGGGTAAGGAAATTTTCGATCGTATTATTTTCAAGTTACCTAAAGTGGGCGGCTTCGTGCAAATTGTTTCTGTCTCTCGCTTTGCTCGTACCTTCGGAACTTTGATGGCTTCGGGTGTTCCGATTCTCCAAGCCATTAATATTACACGCGATACCTTAGACAACGTCGTCATCGCCAATTCACTAGAGCGCGTGCATGATCGCGTGCGTGATGGTGAACCGCTTTCCATTCCTCTCGAACAAACCGGAGTGTTTCCCCAAATGGTTACTTCGATGATTCAAGTCGGTGAAGAAACCGGTCAGCTGCCCGAGATGTTAAATCGCGTGGCCGATATTTATGACGAAGAAGTAGACAACGCGGTGACCGCGCTCACTTCCATTATTGAACCAGTACTGATCGTGTTCCTCGCCGTGGTTGTCGGTGCCATCGTTCTTGCGATGTTCCTGCCGCTCATTGCGCTGATCACGAAGATGACAGGTGGATAATTAGGGCCGAACTCATTGTCCCAAAAAGGAGCCGGCATACGTACCCCTACGTATGCCGGCTTTTTATTACTATTTTAACTTACTTACCCCATTGCCCCGTAGGACAAATTTATAACTAATAGATTAACGATTTTTGGGCTTTCGCAAGAACTTTCTGGGTATTCTCACTGCCAGGTCCGCTAAGTGCTTGATTTATAGGACTTTAAAATTGGGTGCAGGGGTAGGATTTGAACCTACGACCTTCAGGTTATGAGCCTGACGAGCTAACCGGGCTGCTCCACCCTGCAATAAGTGGGAGGTGCAACAGAAAGCTTAAATGGACGACTCGCAAGCCATTTCTGCATGGATCCGTTTAAGGCAATCTACGCGATAAGCATAAGGCATTTGTTACAGATTTGTGCCAACCCGTCTGGGGTGTTAATTGGGGTTGGAACTTTCGCTATGAAATTTGATGTTCATAGCTGCACCCAGTTATGTCAGATACCCCTCCTAATCCCCCCTCGCCGAATGTTGATGATATAATCGACGGACAAGACGAGCAAGTAGCTGTTCGTCAAAAGCAGGGCTTCTGGGCGCGCCTCGGCGGTGGTGGTTTGATGGTTTCGTTGATGATCCACTTTTTCTTGGTTGTCGTCGCTGTGTTCTGGGTAGTTTCAACCTGGACTGACTCGACTAAACACGAGCCCACTCAATTTGCAACGGGTGCGGGTGGTGGTAACGACGGCGATCGCGCAAAAATTTATCAGCATCGTCTGCAGCAAAAAAATATGAAGTCGTTGGCGAAGAGTACACCTCGCCTCACTTCTAAAAATCCAAACTCTTCGATTTCACTTCCTGACATTCCTAATGTGTCGACGTCGTCCATGGTCTCTGGCGCAACCATGGGTGGTTCCTCTAAGGGCTTCGGTGGAGGTTCAGGTGGTGGTATCGGCTCAGGTCAAGGTATCGGCGTCGGTAACGGTAAAAATATGATTGGTAAATTTAAGCCGGTGATGGGCGCTAAAATTCAGGCTACTAAGGTTGCGGTATTTATGGATTCTTCGAAATCCATGGCCCGTTACTTAGACCGAGTTGAGAGCGAAATTCGTAAACAATTCCCTGATGCTGACGTGTTTATGTATAGTGGAATTTGGACTAATACCATTAATAACGTGGTGATGGGCGGAAGTAAATATAAAGGCACCTATAGCGATAAAACAAAAGGGGGTGCTAAAAATACCGATGTGGATAAATTAACATCCAAGGGAAAAAGTATTTTTAAAGAATACGACAAGAGCTTTCAGACAGGCTGCGTTGGCGCTTGGATTGATATTATGAAAAATCAAAGAGAATACGACGCCTTGATTATTTTCTCGGACTTCCAAGATGGTGTAACTCAATACCGCGAAAAAGATAAAAATAGCGGAGCAAAATATTATTATGGAAGCGATAAATTTGAAACGGTTTATGCTGATGGCGTCAGAGCAAAACATCCCACCGATGATCGTACCGAGCAAGAGAAGGGCTGGGAAAAGGATTGGCTGAAAATATTCGGTGATTCGAAGACAGGTAAGGGGCCCCGACTCTATTTATTTTCAACAGAGACTGAGCCTCAGGCTATTTTTGAAAAATGCGTCAAGGCTTCAGACGGACAAAGTAAAATGGTGGAATGGTTAAGAACAGGAGGAAATCCGCCAGCGGTTACCGACGAAGAGCCCACAGAAATTAAAAAGAGTTCGGTAAGCACACCTGCTAGCACTAATCGATAGTAAGAAGGTATTAGGTCAATGTGCCTAGTACGCTAATCTTGTCCGTCCGCTGTAGGTAGTCGAATTGTCATGCATGTCGCATGCCACCGTTCGTCACCGAAAATCACCGCAGAATTGGAAAGGCTTTCTGACCTCGCTCGGCGTGCATGGAATTTTAATAGGCTTAGCTTGTTGGATTGTCTTGGTTTCGCCGATCGCCGTGAAGCCCCACCAAGATCCTGATTTATTTGTCACAGCGAGTGGTTCGTCGAGGCCAGCGAGCAATACGCAGGCCTATGCGATAAAAAATCCTGCACGAAAATTTCAGGGAGCGACTCGTCTTTCCGTAAATAATAATAACGCCTCTATTGCTTTGCCTGAGTTGACGGGTGTTTCCGATATGATGAGTGCAAATTTCAGTATGGAGAAGGGAATGGGTCGCGAGGGACTTGGCCAGGGGCAGGGAATATCCTTTGGAAGTGGAATGGGCGACTCCCGGACCTTAGTCGGAAAATTTGTGATGGGGGCGACAATCAAAGCTCAGCGTGTCGCTGTTTACCTAGACTGCTCCGGTTCGATGCGACCGTATTTAGAAAAAGTAACCGCCGAAATTAAAAAGGAATATCCCGACGCGGATGTCTTTCGCTTTGATGGGGCTCGCGTGGTGAGTTTGGAGAACAACATTGTTTACGGAAAAACTTTTCATGGAGAAGCGCCACGACTCACAGAAACACCGACGCAAACCATTGAATCGGAATTAACCGACGACGGACGCCAGCTCTTGAGTCGAATTCGTACCTCTTGCGAAAAGGGTTCGCTGGGAGCTTGGATTGATCGACTGCTGGGCGAGGACTATGATGCCCTTGTAGTATTTTCCGACTTTCAAGACGGCGTAAGAATTTATGAAGAAAATAATAAAGGCACTCCGACTCTGATTTATTCCGATAGTAATTATCACAAAGTCGGAAGTCTTATGCCGGTTAAATCGTGGCAGGCTAAGTGGATGGAGGCCTTTAAAAAGGGGGCGGCCGGTCAGGGCCCTAAACTGTATCTATTCTCTATTCAGCAGCCTCCCCAGGGGCTATTAAAGGCCTGTGTTGAGGCCTCGGGCGGCAATTCATTATCCGTTAGCTGGCTGAAGTCGGGTCGTCCGCCCAATTAGGCTTGGCGGTTGCACCCCGGCTCAAGATGGTTTGGATAAACTCATGGCAATATTTAAGGCAGAGTACCGTGCGAATTTTTCTGACACCGATGCGGCGGGTATTATCCATTTCTCGACGATTTTTTTCTGGGTCGAAGCCACCGAGGAAGCCTTATATCGCCAACTTAAATTACCGTTTCTTAAATCCGAAGGAAATAAGTTAATGGGTTTTCCTCGCGTGCGGGTGGAGTGCGATTACCTCGCCGCTATATATCGCGAAGATCTAGTGGTGATTGAATTGTCGCCCCGCGAGTTAGGTGATAAAAAAATTATTTGGAATTTTAAGGCTAAGGTCGGAGAAAAGGAAGTAGCCAATGGTGCATTAACCACAGTCTACGCTTGGCGCGAAGGGCAGGGTCCTATGTCCGCGGCACTCGTGCCGTTAGAAACTAAAACGACCTTTGAAAATTTCTTTAAGGCGTAACGGCTGCGATGAGTGATTCAGGTGTAATCCATAATTTTAGTCATCAGGCACTGGGCACCCGATTTTGGATTCGTATTGCGGATGAGGATTTTGCCTTTGCGGAACGTGCTGCAGAATCAGTCTTCTTTACTCTCGATCGGTTAGATTCAGATTTAAACGGGGTGGGCTCGGGTGGAGTCCTTGCCTTGATTAATCAGTTACCGGAAGGTGAAATGATCGCGGTCAGCGAAGATTTTTGTACCCTCTGGAAATTCGCCGAAGCCTTTAAGAAAGAAACAGCTGGGGCTTTTGATGTATCGGCCGGAACTCTCTTCCGTTATTGGACTGAGCGCGGTTCCAATGAATTTAATCCCGATGATGCCGTTTGGGAAAAAATCTTTCAGGATTATAAAGCAGGAAAATTTTCCTTAGAGGGCAATGAACTCACGCGCCAACGGGGCGGAAGCGTGATAGACTTCAGCGGAATTGTTCATGGGTATGCCTGTGACCGCATGGCCGAAATGTTGGAAAGTAGTTGGGGGATTCACCGGGCGATTTTAGGTGCGGGAAATAATGTAGTTTTAGCGTTGGATCCTCCGGGAGAGGCTCGCGGTTGGCGTGTGGGGCTTGGTCGCACCCTCGAGCTTAAGTTATGCCGTACCGCACTCGCCAGTAAGCTCAATAACTCCCTGAAGTCCTGCTTGGTGAATCCTCTCACTGGTCACACCGTACCGTTAAGTCCTGACGCTATTCGTGCCGTGGCGACCACGGCATTAGAGGCCGAGGCATTGACGACAGTGGGAGTGTTACTATCTGATTCTGAAACCGAAAATTTACTGACGAGAGTAACCACCCGTGGACTCTGGGCGCCGGGTGGCGAGTGTCTTGGAATGTTTAAGAGTCTCGACTTAATGAATCGAGATTAGCACTTACTGATTGATCATTTTTTCAATATCCAACTGAAGCTTTTCGCGGTTATCGGAGAAGAGGTACGTGTCAGAGGATACGCAATTCAGGGCGGAGATGAGAACTTCGCGCGGAGGACGACGAGTATCCATCAGTCGACGGATATACACTTCGACGTCGTTAGCGATTTCAGGGTGCTCAATCTTTAGTTTCACAACCTGTAACAGTAATGGCTGATTATTCTCATTCAATAAGTGAGCTTGAATGAGCATATTATTCGCCTCCACAAATCGCTTAGCTAGAATTAATTTTTTACCCGTCGCAATTAACAGTTGAGGTGGAATGCGTTTATTCTCCAGTAGGCGAGTTAAATTGATTAAGCCAATTTCTGGCTGATCATCGGCGAAGTAAGCGATACATTTTAAAGCATCGAGGGCGATTTTGGTATCGGCCAACCATTGTTCACGCTCGATCTGAGATAAGAGTTCATCGATGAGTAAAATCGCTTCGTGGGGTCGATTAGCATTAATCAGACATTCTGAATGGGTGAGTGCGAATTTAGTACGACTAGCAAAACGGTTTTGCTCAGCCAGAGTGAGTAGTCGAGCCGTGAGTTTTGCATCGAAATTATCATTCGCGTACTGTGCTAACTCGAGCATCGCCTGCTCGTTCTTCGCATATTTTTTAATAATTTTTTCAATTTCGTTATTACGTCTTTCTGCATTTTCTGAACCTGCCATTAAGTGAAGCGACTGGATGTAGGGGCTATAATTTTCTGGATTATTAATAATGATTAAGTCTAAGCAATCGCGGGCTTCTTTGATATTGCCCATGTCTTTAAGCCAGCGTGCCTTAATTTCCAAGAGTCTCATTATTCCGGGATAGTTTTTAATGGCAGTATTAAGCAGCTTAATCGCTTCAGCTTTTTCGCCCAATTCATACATTAACTGACAGCGTAACAAGAACCCTTCGGGATTAGTTTCGAGTGTATAATCGCGAATTAATTTAGAGGCTTCGTTATAATTGCCGCGGAAAAAGTTAGCCTGTGCTTCCGCAAGTTTAAGATCTTCGCGGATGACTGGGCTGAGTTTTTTATTAGGCAGGTATTTTTTGGCGGTGTTGATGATTCGGGTATCTTGGTCGAGCATGAAGCAGCGCGTCAGGTAATTTTTGAAAATCTCAGGATCATTAAGTCCGTAATCGAGGGAACTTTCTAAAATTTGGAAGGCGTCAATCGAGCGGCCGAACGCAAAGTATAAGTCAGCACAGAGCTTTTGAGCTTCGGCATTTCGCGGTGTAAGACTTGCACCCGTGCCGATGTATTTAGCAAATTCTCCAAAGTCACCTCGTTCCAGCGCGGCCCTAGCTACGCTGACGAAATATTCACCTTTATGACTTAAATGAGCGACTTTTCCGTGGTCTTTCTCGGGATTATAATCGATAATCTTCTGACGATTCCGTAAGTTGACTTCTTCTTCCGTGAGAAAGAAATTAACCGTAGAATCAATGGCTGTATCATAATAAAATAAATAAATATCAGCCCGACGCGTGGTCGTAATTCCGTTCATGTAACGTTCGCGGAAATACATAAATTCCGAAGCTAGAAGCCAAATGCCAAAAAGTAAAAAAGGTAAGATACCTGCGATTCGTCTGACGTTCAAACTATAAACCTTTTTGCTGTATCCAAATTGCTCTACGAAAACAGTACCAAATAAAATACTACGTGTACGCTTCTCCGTGGGGTCGAGGCCTAGTTCGTATTTTTCTTTTTTCTTCATGGAGACGGCACATTAACCAAATAATTCCGAAACGAGGCAAGCGAGGAGTCTAAGAGATGAAATCAGCTGTAATTTCGATGGATTCTGTCGGATTTAGACAGTTTTTACCGATGCAAATCTGGAATCCGCTCACTGAGTCGTCATGGCGTAGGATGAGGGGGCGATAAGCCCTTGCCCGAGAATTGGCATCACTCATGCCGGTAATATTTTCATGGAGTTGATCTAACTGTTTGGTTGTTTGATATTTAATTACCACCCAGCCCGTTGCCTGACGGGTAAATGCATCCAACGCATGAGCCACTCCGTGCGGCACATTTTTTACCAATCCTCCGTAGGCCTTACTTAAATCGAGGAAATGATTGGAGTGATTGGTTTCTTCAAATAAAACTTCTAACTGCGCATAGGCTTGCAGAAGCATGGAGTTTCCAGCTGGCACCGCATTATCAAACCAGTCTTTTTGTCTTACGGAAAGATCTGCCCGATTTTCAGAAACCATGAAGTAGCCGCCGGCATGCGGATCACGGAATTTAATTTCAACGGTCGCCATTATTTTTTTAGCTCTCCCAATATGGTCGGTGTGTTGAGCACCCAGAGCCCAGTCGGCATACGCACCGAGCGCCAGTTCAGCTTCCGCCAAACTCGCATAGTTAGTCATGATACCTTCGCCGCTAGCATTATCTTTATACCACGTTGTGAATAAATTGATTTCACCCTCGGTCTCCTGTGCCATGTTCTTCCAAAGGACACTTTCTAACTGGGCTGCTTGTTTTACCCAATCTTTACGGCCAAAAATCCACCCAGCCTTTGCTAGGTTTTTGATCACTAAAGCATTCCAGCCGAGTAGAATTTTATCGTCGCGCATCGGTTGTGGTCTTTGCTCGCGTTTTTTCAATAACTTTTGTCGAGCTAACTTAAATTTTTCACGATCTTTGATGCTTCCTCGGAGTTTAGGAATATTAGCTCCTTCGAAATTACCTTGATCGGTAATCCCATAAGCCTGAGCAAATTCTAGGGCTTGTTCACCGAGTGCTTCGACAATTTCAATAGGCTTCCAAATATAGGTCGTACCTTCGTGGTGATTAGTATCTGCGTCCAGTGACGTCGCAAAGAGTCCGCCCTCGGTTAACATCTCACGATTTAACCATTCAATGGTCTCTTCAACCACTGCTTTGTAAAGGGGGTCGCGATAACGTGACCATGCTTCAGCATATGTACCGACCAGCTGGGCATTATCATAAAGCATTTTTTCGAAATGCGGCACGGTCCAATCACGGTCCACGCAGTAGCGATGAAATCCTCCACCGATTTGATCATACAGTCCACCACGCGCCATCGCACCTAAGGTGACTGTTATTACCGCATCCAGTCGGGTCGCTAAAGCCCGATCATGATCTGCAGCCTTAGTGGCACGAATCCCTAATAAAAAATCAATAACAGGCGGGTTAGGGAATTTGGGAGCCCCGCTAAATCCTCCATGGGTATCATCGTGATTTTCACAAATGCGTCTAGCTGCTTCGATTAAATCTGGTGGGGTGGGAGATAGGCCATTGGCATCAGGCGCCACGGTCAGGTGAATAAGATTTTTTGCAATCGCATCGGCGTTCGCCGCTAATTCATTTTTATTACTGTGATAAAAATCGGCGACGCGCATGAGCAATTGCGGCCAGGGTACTTGTCCATGTCCACGATCCTCAGGCGGAAAATAAGTTCCGCCGAAGAAAGGTCGTCCATCGGGTAAACAAAAACAATTTAGCGGCCACCCGCCCTGACCCTGAATCATTTGCACCGCATCCATCATTAATTTATCCACTTCGGGTTTTTCTTCTCGATCCACTTTAATACAGACAAAGTGCTTATTCATTAACTCTGCCGTGTAGGCCTGTTCGAAAGATTCACGGGCCATGACGTGACACCAGTGACAGGAAGAATAGCCCACGGATACGAGAACGGGCTTATTAAGTTTTTTCGCCTCAACAAAAGCCTCGTCACACCACGGCCACCAGTGCACCGGATTCTCGGCGTGTTGACGGAGGTATAGTGAAGGCTCTTTGGCTAATCGATTAGACACGGCTCTAACCTTGCCAAAGAGTCGGTTGGTGCAAGTCTGTCCTTTGCACAGTCTTCGACTTGCCCACGTCTGATTTTGTGCGTAATTCTTTGTTTTTCGAGATTCCGTCCGATGTCTAAAATTCAGATTTTAACCCCCACGGTCGCCAATCAAATCGCGGCCGGCGAAGTCGTGGAGCGCCCCGCCGCCGTAGTTAAGGAATTATTAGAAAACTCTCTCGATGCCGGCGCGAAAAGAGTCACGGTCGATTTTTCCAGAGGCGGTAAAGCTTATGTGATTATTGAAGATGACGGAATCGGTATGCGTCCCGCTGACGCGTTGCTCAGTCTCGAACGTCACGCCACGAGCAAAATCCGAATCGCTGCTGATTTGGATCGCATCGCTACTTTTGGTTTTCGTGGTGAAGCATTGCCCTCGATTGCGAGTGTCTCTCGCTTTACATTGCAGACGCGATCAACCGATGCCCCATCGGGAACCGAAATTTATATCAACGGTGGAAAGGTGATTCATCAGCGCGATCACGGAATGCCCGTCGGCACGCGTATTGAAGTAGCTAATTTATTTCATCCCGTTCCTGCGCGACTGAAATTTTTAAAGTCAGACGAAACCGAAGCCGCGCATATTGTACGCTTGGTTCGTCTCTATGCCGTCGCCCATCCGGAAGTTGGATTTTTATTAAAAGAAGATGGTCGCGAAAACTTTCGCTCCCCTGGATACGTTCCATTGCTCGAGAGGGTAAGAGTGATTTGGGGAAAACAAGTAGCCGAGGAAGTAAGTGTGATGCCGCTCTTTGAGGTTAAAGGCATGCGCATTAGTGGTCTGCTCGGAAAACCAGGTGTAAGCCGCGGTACCCGACAAGACCTTGTTACTGTAGTTAATGGACGTCCAGTTGATAGCCGCACGATGGCTTTTGCGACTACGGAGAGCTATCACAC
>JBAXIK010000020.1:0-21650 GCA_037138415.1 Opitutia bacterium
CATAACTTAAGTGAGTCAAACTCGTGACAATTATTGTGCTACAGGAGCAACTGGGGCACTTTGACCAGAAAAATTAACCATCCAAATATTCTTAAGGAATCCTGGACCCCACGACGCGTGAACAGCCCAAGCGGTGATCAGTAAAACTAATGCAATGGAAAAACAGCGGATTACCTTGGCAGCATTATCGCTCTTCGCACTCGCATGTAATAATCCAACCGCACCCAAAGCTAATAGCGGGTGAAGTAAGGAAAAACTTTTGTGTGAACTCCAGGCAACCGACAGTCCAATGACTAAATTGATATCAACTAATACGGCTACAATGCGCTGAAAAACGGGCTTGGGACCCTTGATGAGCGTCACCACGATTACTGCTAATACCAAAGCGAGTAATAAAGTACCGTAATGTTTATGTGATTTTATGAGTAGATCCATAATTCGAAACTGTGTAAATTAACGAGACCAGCAAGCCTTCATCGTGTTTCGTTTTAGTTATCCTCAGGAAACATTTTAACAAACAAGAGTGCGGCGGCAGACCCACCCAGGAACATGAAGAATATGTCTAATGCAGTTCGGGGAAGTCCGTGGGCTAGAAGTGTAGCTTCTTGAGAGAGGGCCTTTAACACAGAATCGTCGGCATTAAGTGCGCCCATAATACCCACTGTATCATTGGCGACTTGGACGGCCGGATTAAGAGACAGGCTTAGTGGTGAAAATATACTACCAACACCAAATACAGTTAGAGCTATCGCTACCCCAAAATAACTGTTCCCCGCGGTGCGTTTCGATGTCGCGACCATTAATACCACGAAGGCTAAGGCAAACGTGCCTACCACTTCACCAAACCAACCAATTCCAGCGCCCAGCATGGGACTTTCACCAAGCGCATCGACAATATCTTTTGAACGCTCGGCCGAATGCCCGTGTAAAATTCCCACCACGATAGCTGCGAGCAGTGCAGCTAAAAATTGAACTGCCATGTACCCAAACAGTCTTTTGATCGTAAGTTTTTTACGTAAAAAAACTGCTAGCGATACGGCGGGATTATAATGAGCGCCGGAAATATTTCCGCCCATATAAATCATGGCGCACAAAATAGCGGCCACCGTCAGGGGATTTGTAGCGAGAATAGCAGCCAGGCAGAGAAAGAAGGTGCCGACACATTCGATAATCAGTTTATTGCGCATGGGCTGACATTCTTTATTTACCGCCTATTCACAAGTTTAGACTGAATAATATGACCGACGAAGGGTGGAATACTCAGAACTACACCCGGGGTTTTATTCATGGGGTCAACACCACAAGGTCATTATTGAAATATTATCCAGCGTACTTTTTCTCAACGGTGATTACTAAATCCTATGCACAAATCACTCCCCCTCCTCTCCACTCTTCTCTTGATTGGAGCTTTCACCACTCCTCTTATTGCCAAACCTATGGACACGCCCAAAGGCGCATCCGCTAAGAGCGTTGACTCAGATCATGAACACCTCGTTGAGGCAAAAAAGCGCGTTAATGAAATTCCCGAAGTTTTAACGGCGCAACAACAAGCCAAGGCTGACCACGCTCAGTGGGTTAAGGTTTCTGCTGAGTATAAACAGGCGCGGACGAAATCTACCAATTCTGATGAGGTTTATCGTAAAATCTTTGATGAACAGTTAAACAAACTCGACCCCGAAGCGGCTAAAATTTCCGCCAGAGAGCGTCAGGCCTTTAGAGAAAAAATGGTCAAGGCCCGTGAAGCTAAAAAAACGGATGGTAAAAAGGTGGGTGCGGTAGATCCAGACGAAGTCGATGATCATATCGAAGAAGAAAGCTAAAAAGTAAACCCACCCTCTCGGTGGGTTTTTTATTTAAGGGCTTTTTCTAACATATCCAAAATCTCCTCTACCGGCTCCAGCCCAATCGAAATTCTTAAAAGATCGGGATCCAATCCCGCAGAGCGTATCTCCTCTCTTCCAGCATCAGTCGTAACCTCATCGAAATGTGCCAGCCATAAATAAGGGGAAATTAAAGTAAACTCTAAGCCAAAACTTGGTCCCTTCACACACTCTAGTTTATCATATACGCCTCTCATCTCTTTTTTAAGTTCCACCGTGATGAGTGAACCAATCCCTGCGCCGGGTCTTTTTAGTTTCTGGTAGTTGGTTTTTGTGGCAACAGTTTCAGCAGTTCTAACTAAAGCAATCGAAGGGTGTTGAGATAAATACTGAGCAATCGTCGTAGCACTCACGTTTATTTTTTGGAGTACTTCTTCTAACTTTACGATTTGATGTGCTAAGACCTCAGTATCGAGGGGATGTAATGGCTCGATAATCTTTTTAGCCTCCTTAATTAATTGAGCTGCGTCAGGCCTGTTTTCATTGACGGCTAAAATTCCTGCCATCACATCGCCCTCACTGGCCGTGTACTTAGTTAAACTAGAGCAGACGATGTCCGCATAAGGTAAAAGATCGAGCGTGGCGATGCTGACCGCACTAGGATCCAAAATCAGTTTTGCATCATACTGGTCGCAGAGCTCTCGGAGTTTCGGAATATCCGGAGTTTCCAGTTGAGGATTATTAGGGGCTTCGGCAAAAACTCCCGCCACCCTTCCCTCTTTTAAAATCTGCTCAACCTTATCGAGCTCTTGAATATTTTTTATTAAAGTATGCTCGGTCGAACTATTTTTTTCTAAAATTTTCGCCGAATCGACATAAAGCCAGCCCAATTGTATCCATAGATTTTTACCCTTAGGATTTTGGATCTGATTAACTGCTGTCACCGCCGCATAGGCAGCATTCATTCCTGAGAGTGAAATTAGAATATTTTCAACCTGTGCTTGGGCTAAATAGGGTGCACAAAAAGATTTAATTTTTTCCGTGGCGGTCGCGTTTTCCCGACGTGGTAGGTTTTTTAAATAAGCTTCGGCTTGGCGTGAGGAAATGAGTGTGCCGGTATGTTGAATGAGTTTGGCTAATTTTTCTGCAGCCGGCCCAGTAGGTATCGAAATCAAAACCCAATCTGCCTCTTGATCCACTTGTGCGTTTAAAATTCCTGCCCACTTTAATAAGGCTTGCGCTGATTTTAAAGAAACGACGGGAAAGAACTCACCTGCCCTTAGGTATTTTTGGGCGGCTCGTTGAGCGGCTTCTTGCACCAAACGGTTGCGGACAAATCGAGGATACCCGGCGGAAATTTTGCCCCAAACCCGTGCTTCTTTTCTTTCATAGCCTTCGATATCAGCCAGCGTCGGCAATGAAACCACCGTGGCGTGGAGGGAAGATGGGACTACCGAGCCCAAAGGTGGACAATATAACACTTTTTAAATGTCTCCACCGATTTCGTTTTGAAAAATCTGGTTAAGCGTCTGACGACGACGAATTAATTTCGTAGAACCATTTGAATTTATTAAAACCTCTGGAGCCTCGGGAAATGAATTGTAGTTTTTGGTACTCATTCCAGCACAATAAGCTCCAGCCCCACCAATCACACACAGATCTCCAAGTTGCGCCTCTGGAAGGTTCTTTGAAGTAAGCGTTTCGGGTTCACCCGGAGCACAGGTAATTAAATCTCCGGATTCACAGCAGTGGCCCACGATTACATAATCATCCGTCTTTGAAGATTTTGTTTTGGGGTATAAATGAATCGGGTGTTGGGCACCATAGAGTGATGGTCTTAAAATTTCCGTCATTCCTGAGTCTATTTTTATAAATTTTCTAGAATTTGTAGAAACAATATCCTGAACCTTACACAAAACCGCTCCTGCATTCGCGACCAAGAAGGTGCCTGGCTCAATTTCTAGTTTGAGTTTTCTTCCTTCGGTTTGGGCAAAATCTTCAAAGGCTTGTTTAACTGGAACGCCTATTTTTTGTGGATCGGTACCCTTCTCTCCAGCCACTCGCGCAATCTTGTATCCACCGCCTAAATTAAGTGTAGTAACTTCACTAAATAATTTAACGAGTGCTAAGCTCGAGGCAGAAACCTCTTGCCATACTTGTGGATCACTACCCGAACCAATATGAGTATGAATCCGCACCACTTTTAATTTATGGATTTCGGTAATCTTTTTTACTCGGTCTGCCCATTCATACCAAATTCCAAATGATGAGTCGGACCCACCCACATTAGTTTTACCCGTTCCGCCCGATCCGCGACCGGGATTAAACCGAACACCCACGCTATGACCGGGTAGTGCGCGGCCAATACACTCCAACTGATTAAGTGAGCAGGCGTTGATATGAACTCCGAGTTTTAAGAGTTCGGCAAAGTCTTCGGGTAGCTCCTGGGAGGAGAGAGAAATTTTTTCTGGAGATACTCCGGCATGGATTGCGCGTCGCACCTCCCAACCTGAACTCGCATCAAAATTTAAGCCCAGCCCATCGAACAATCTTAGAATAGAAGCATTCGGACATGCCTTCATCGCAAACCGTACCGTGAGGCCAAAGGAATTAGGAAAGGCCAACATCGCCTTGGCTTGGGCTATTAATGTCGCCTCATCGTAGACGAAACAGGGAGTGCCATGAGCCGTCGCAATTTGGTCGGCCAGGGTTGTATTTAAAAAGGGGTGTTGGTCCACAGTAGTAGGCTAAAGACTTTGGCATTGTCTGGCAATCCTACCAGCCTTTTCAATTTTATGACACCGCTTGCCACCCCGCCCTGACCCGGTTGGGATGGCTAGGTCTCTTATATGTCCGACCTCGATACCATCGTTGCAACCTCTACCCCCTCTGGCAAATCCGCCCTGGCGGTGGTGCGGGTGGATGGACCCCTGGCACCCGGCATTATACAATCCGCCTTCGGTCGAAAAAACCCTCTCATCATAAAACAGGCAACTACAGGAATCTGGCGCGATTTAAAAAATGAGCCAGTTGATCAGGTAGTTACTCTGCTCTGGGCTAATGGAAAATCTTTTACCGGCAGCGACTCGCTTGAAATCACTTGTCACGGAAATCCTCTCATCATCCGCCGGCTGATTGAAGATTGTATGGCGCGCGGCTGTCGTATGGCCGAACCCGGTGAATTCACCCGTCGCGCTTTCTTAGCAGGTAAAATTGATTTAACTCAGGCGGAGGCAGTCGCTGATTTAATTCACGCCAGTTCGGAGCGCGCGCTCTCGTCCGCACGTCGAATGTTGGCTGGTGAAATGGGCAAATTGGTCGCGGATTGGACCGATCGCCTACTCCAAGCCCTCGCTATACTAGAAGCACATATTGATTTTCCCGAAGAAGATATTGGAGCCGAAAACCCACAAGGACCATTGATTTTATTGGGTAATATTGCGTCAGAACTTTATGGATACGCGGCATCTTCTAAACACGATGCGATAATCAGAAATGGTTTAAAGCTGGTAGTGGTTGGGTCCCCCAATGCCGGCAAATCTAGTTTCGTAAATGTTCTTTCGGGAACCCAACGTGCTTTAGTAAGCGATGAACCGGGAACCACGCGCGACTTCTTGGAAGCGCCGATTGCGGGATTACCTTTAGCGGTGACGGCGATTGATACGGCGGGATTACGTGAGGGTGGATCCGTTTTAGAAAAAGCAGGTATGGTGCGCTCACTTGAACAAGCCGAGTCTGCTCACTTTATAATTTTAGTGGTCGACGCTTCACTTCCTCCCCCTGCCCTACCCGACTCTCTTTTAGTTTTATTAAACCCGACTAAAACTTTGGTGATTAAAAATAAGTCAGATCTCCCGGTGCATCCTGATTTCAAAAATTTCTTACCAGATTATATTAATATTAAAACCTGTCTGCTGGACGGGCGAGATGCTGAGAATTTAAGATCCCGCCTCAGTGATATCCTCGTATCGCGACAGTTGGCCCCAGGATCCGAAGACCTTATCGTCAGTGTGCGTCATGCCGAAGCCCTAAAACATGCGGCCGGGGCCCTTACTGAGGCGATTAGCCATTTATCCACCCCGGTGGTTCACACCGAACTAGCCGCCGCCCGCTGTAGGGAGGCCCTTGACTCCCTTGGGGAAGTCGTGGGGAGAATTGATAATGAGCGAATGCTGGACAAGTTGTTCGCTTCGTTCTGCATAGGTAAGTGATTTCCTCTGCTAGGAGGAATTCCTCCTATGCATCCCGCTAAAGAAATAAGACTCGGCCCACAAAAGCCCTACGACGTGATTGTCTGCGGTGCTGGCCATGCTGGAGTTGAGGCCGCATTAGCTGCTTCGCGCATGGGGGTGGATGTTTTATTGCTGAGCGGGAACATTGATACCATTGCGCAAATGAGCTGTAACCCTGCTATTGGGGGCCAAGCCAAAGGTCATATTGTCAGAGAAATTGACGCCCTGGGCGGCGAAATGGGAATCACCGCCGACGTGACCGGAATCCAATGGCGCCTTCTTAATTCATCTAAGGGGCCAGCCGTTCAAGCCCCCCGCGCTCAGTGCGATAAAAAAGCTTATCAGTTCCGCCTTAAGCACCGCTGTGAACTTCAGCCCGGACTGACTATTTTCCAAGCTATGGTCACGGGCTTGATCTTTGATCACGGCAAAGTGGTCGGTGTAAATACCAACCTAGATTTGTCGTTCTACTCTAAAACAGTGGTCGTCACAACGGGCACTTTTTTAAGAGGCCTAATGCACATCGGTTCCAATAAAACCGAGGGAGGAAGGCTGGGTGATTTTAGTGCTAAGTCGTTGTCCAGCAGTTTCTTAGACGCTGGTATTGAGTTGCAAAGACTCAAGACGGGTACGCCCCCAAGAATCCTCGGAAGCTCTATTGATTTTTCACAATGCGAAGAGCAAGCGGGTGATGAATCCCCTACTCTTTTTGCATTCCATGACACGCGCCAAGACGGTGATTTGTTCCACGTGGAACACTCCGGTCAAACCCTCCCCGGCTGGACACCTGGATCCAACCAGGTTTCCTGCTGGATGACCCAGGCCACGGGTTTAACTGGAAAGATTGTCCAAGAAAACCTCCATCGCTCTCCCCTTTACAGCGGCGAGATCAAAGGCGTTGGTCCACGCTATTGCCCCTCGATTGAAGATAAGTTTGTTAAGTTCTCCGAAAAAGAAACCCACAAACTCTTTTTAGAGCCTGAAGGCAGAAATACTAATGAGTGGTATATCAACGGGCTTTCAACGTCCTTACCCTTTGAAGTTCAGCTTGAAATGCTTCATTCTATCGCGGGCTTAGAAAAAGCTGTGATGTTAAGACCGGCCTATGCCGTGGAATACGATTTTGCACCACCCACCCAACTTTATCCAACCCTCGAATCCAAGAAGGTTCAGGGCTTGTTCTTTGCTGGGCAGATCAATGGTACATCGGGATACGAAGAAGCCGGCGCCCAAGGTTTAGTAGCTGGGGTAAACGCGGCATCGGTTTGTAAGGGGTTGACTCCCATGGTTATAGGACGAGATGAGGCCTATATTGGTGTCCTGATTGACGACTTAGTAACCAAAGGCACCCAGGAGCCTTACCGGATGTTTACCAGCCGAGCTGAATACAGGCTTTTATTTAATCACGGAAGTGCCGAACTGAGACTTAACTCTAAAATCTCCCATTACGGGTTGGTAAGTCCTGAGCGCATGAGACGAATTCAACACAAGGTTGAAAGGGTGAACCATTGGGTAGAATACATGGAGAAGATTAATATAAAAGGGGGTATAGCGGGCGATGTTCTTAGAAGAAACATCGATAGCACACCCGCAGATCTGCCGCCTTCATTTAACTCCGAAACACCCGAAGTAAGGGCAGAGGTCCTTTATCGGGTTAAGTATAAAGGTTATTTAAGCAGGGAGCTAAGATCCGCCCGCAAACTTCATGATCTTGATAATTTCAAAGTTCCACCGGGATTTGATTTTCTAAAGGCTTACGGATTAAGCAATGAGGCCAGACAAAAACTTGTGGCGGTTAAGCCAATAAACCTGGGGCAGGCTAGTAGAATCAGTGGGGTTAATCCGGCCGACATATCTCTGCTTATGGTTTTGTTTAGGGCCCAAAGTTCTTAATTAAAGTATTAATGTTCCACGTGGAACTTTTTATTTAAGTCCATGGTTATAAACAGGTTAAGTATTGTTTATTCCAATGTAACAAGTTTGACATAATTGTCTTTATTTTCTGGATAAAAGTTTGGGTTTAGTTTTATTGGGGATATGTCCAATCAAGACACCGAGCACATGAAAAGAATTTTTGTGGTCGATGATGAAGTCGATGTCACCGAACTCTTGGAATATAAATTAAAGCAGGCCGGCTATGCAGTGCGCGCAATCAACGATCCATTGCGCACCATCGGCTTAGCCCGAGACCTTCGTCCCGACTTAATTATTTTAGATATGATGATGCCCGATCTTTCGGGAGTTCAACTTTTACGAATGATCCGCGGAGACGGAGTGTTGCAGGACATTCCTATTATTTTTCTCACCGCGAAAGGTGATATTACTGATAAGGTAAAAGGTTTAGAATCAGGGGCGGATGATTTCATGACCAAGCCTTTTGATGCACGTGAACTTCTTCTGCGGGTTAAGTCTCTTCTCCGTCGGGCAAAATCAGCCGCCGCAAAACCTTCCACGCGTTTAAGCGCTGGAGGTTTATTAATGGATATCGAAAAACATGAAGTTACCGCGGATGGTAGTGTAGTAGATCTTACGGCCACCGAGTTTAAGCTTCTACGTATTTTATTAGATCGCAAGGGCAGGGTACAATCTCGTGAAGAATTATTGGCTGATGTTTGGAATTATTCGCCTGATTTAGAAACGCGGACCGTGGACACTCACGTTCGTCGCTTGCGTGAAAAATTAGGTGCGGCCGGAGATACGATTGAAACGATTCGTGGAGTGGGTTATCGTATTTCTAATTAAATGTAATGAGCACGCTCCCTTGGATTTTATTGGGACTAAGTTTTGTTTTTTTAATCTATGTTTTTTTAGTCCTCGATGATTTGGTGCGTTGGGCTCGCCGGGCTATTTTACAAAATAATTTCGATAACCGTCCAGCAGGGTGGCTGGTTGCTTGGTTTGGGTTTGATGATCTCTACCACGCCATTGAGGGTAAGTCGCTGACCGAAGGTGAGATTAGTTTAGCAGCGGCCAAACGCATTGAAATATTACTTTCTCCACTGACTGACGCCGTGTTGGTGGTAGACGCTAAGGATTTACTTCGGCTAGCAAATCCAGCAGCTAAAGAATTATTTAATATTAGGGATGATGAATTGGGCGCTTCGTTTATTCCTTTAGTTAAGAGTGCTGAGTTTATTGATCTAGTGCGACGCGTACGTAAAGAGGGTGGGGCGATTTCCACTATTTTATTACATCGCTCACCCCTAGCCGATGCATGGGTGCAAGCTTCAGGAGCTCAAACCGACCCAGAGGCCTTTGGTGAAGGTGCAGTCATTTTCGTTTTAACCGAAGTAACGGCCTTAAAACGCCTGCAGGCGATGGAACGAGAATTTGTGACCAATGTCTCCCACGATTTGCGAACCCCTGTAACCATTCTCCGCGGTTATGCTGAAACACTCGCGGATGATTTTGAAATACTCTCGCCCGAAGATCGTACGCGTTTTATTAAGAAAATTGTTAGCTCAGTCGGCCGGTTACAAAGTTTAGTCGAAGGCCTACTCGCTTTGGCCAGCTTGGAGAGTTCAACCGATGCCATGAATTACACCACGGGCGCCATTCACCAGGCATGCCACGAGGTTGCCGAGGAATTTGCCGCCCGCTGTCGTGCCGCCCATGTGGAACTAAAACTTGATTTGGGAGATAATGACGGTGGTGTAGCGGATCCAGTTCAAGCACGTCGACTCATTCAAAATCTCATCGACAATGCACTGTCGCACGCCGCCGGTGCTACCCAAATTGTTTTAAGAACTTTCGAAACAGAGGATGGATTCACCCTGGAAGTGGAAGACGATGGCTCGGGCGTTTCACCGTCGGACATCTCAAGAATCTTTGATCGGTTTTATCGAACCGATAAATCTCGCAGAGCGGGGGGTAGTGGGCTCGGCCTAAGTATCGTGCGGCAGGTTGCCGAATTACACGGCGGCACCGTGGCGGCCACTAACGCCAACCCAAGGGGTCTTAAAATAACGGTAACTATTCCTTCCTCTAATTAACCGTTAGAAAATTGGAGCGCGCGACTGGACTTGAACCAGCAACAGCCACCTTGGCAAGGTGGTACTCTACCATTGAGCTACACGCGCTTTCGAAGAAACAAGGAGAACCGCTCAGGGGCTTACCTGTCAAGCCTTTGGGATAATCTTGCCCTAATTGATTTAGGGGCGGGGTATAAACCTTGTACTTTTATTCTTTCGGCAACCTCGTCTGACAATAACCAGGTTAAAATTTTGCCCAGTTCTTTCTCCTTATCGCTCCTAACATAAATATAAAGAGGAAGGTGAAGCGGGTAGTCGCCATTATAAATATTCATCTCATTCGGCAGGTAGGCGACTGACGGGCGGCCAGGGCGACCATCGGCTATCGCCATCACACGTCCTGCGGTTGGTATCTGAGCCGGCATAATAACTGCGACCCCAAATCTCGATTCGATGTTTTCCTGAATGGTTATATATTCCAACCGTTGTTTTACATTTGTTTTGAATTCATCCCCATTCATAACGAAGCCCGTAAAAAATTCTTGGACGAATGAACCAGGGGGAGAGTAAATAATAGGTGAAACAATTTCAGACTGGTTTGAACTTGGTAAATCATTCCAGTTTACTACTGGATAGCGGGCAGATTTTGAAAACATTCCCTTTAGTCCCTCAAGATTTACCTGGGTTAATTTATTTTCTTTATGAACGATTAAAGTGGCGGCTGCATTCGCTAATAAATAGCGGTTAAAAAAAATTGCTTTAGTAGGCTTTGGGTCCTCTTCATTTTCTCTTAAAAACAATATCCCTATACTCGCACGATCTTCCAGGAGTGCGCGGCGGGCGGGCATCGTACCATTAAAACTAGCCTTGGGGGCACCGGGGAGTTTTTCTATGCCTTCGAGCGTCTCTTTAAGAATATCCGACCCAACAATTTCAATCGCAGGGAGTCGGGACACTAAACATAAAATTAATAAGATTCTTAACATTTTAGGAATGGGGCTTTATTTCCACCTCAAGCTCGGGCCATTGCAAAAGTTTTCGGTGGAGGGTGCGACGAGAAATTCCTAATGATTCGGCGGCTTTTGTTCGATTGCCCCCCGCATTCGCCAAAGCCTGTTTTAAGAGGTTTTTTTCATTCTTTTCTTTATCAAAAACCCCAGGCTGAAGCGTCAGCGGATAAACCTGGGGTGTTACTAAAGCAGGCTGGGTAAGTCTTGAATCTAAATCGGCTGCTTCGATGGTCTTACCAGATTTTAAAACAGAAAGATTTTCGCAGGTATTTCTTAATTCACGTATATTTCCTGGCCAACTATACCCAACTAAAAAGGGGAGGGCGGTGCTGGATATTTTGGCCTCTGGTAAATTATTCTCCTGTGAGAATTTTTTGAGGTAGTGGGCAATCAACAACGGAATATCGTCTTTTCTTTCACGCAACGGAGGGAGTCTAAGGGGTACCACTGAAAGTCTATAAAATAGATCTTCTCTAAATTTTCCTTCGGCCACCATTTGTCGTAAGTCTTTGTTCGTTGCACAGACCAAACGAAGATCCAAGGAAATAGCCTGGTGAGAGCCCAGTCGCTCGACACTTCGAGTTTCTAAAAATCTTAATAGTTTTATTTGCGTGGTCGCATCGATTTCGCCGATTTCGTCTAGGAATAAAGTTCCACCGTCGGCAGATTCAAATCGACCCACACGTCTTTCGTTCGCACCCGTGTAGGCACCTTTTTCGTGACCAAAGAGTTCGCTCTCTAAAAGATTTGCTGGAATGGCCGCGCAATGAACCGCAATGAACGGGCCTTTAACGCGCGGGCTCGCCTGGTGAACCATTTGGGCAAATAGTTCTTTGCCGGTACCCGTTTCCCCCTGCAGCAGTACGGTCGCATTGGATAAAGCTACCGTCCGAACTTGTTCAATGGCTTTTTGTAATGCGTCGGAGGATCCAATAATTTCACCTAGGGCAAATTTTTTATCGAGTCTTGTTTTTAGTGCGACCACTTCTTTCTCTGTGTTTCTTGCCTTGAGGCCACGTTCTAAAATAATTTCTAACTGTCTTAAGTCTACGGGTTTTTGTAAAAACCAGTAAGCCCCTTTATTCATTGCTTTTACCGCTGTCTCAACATCCCCATATGCAGTCATCATGATACAAACTGGCTGAGGAGATAATTTCAAAGCGCGTTCGATAACAGCCATGCCATCTTCGCCCGCCATACGTAGGTCGGTCAGCACGGCGTCGGGTTTAATATCCTGCATGAGTCGCGCCGCCTCCGTTGCATCTTTTGCAATAAAGGTTTCGTATTTATCTTCGAGTGCGAGCCTAAGGCCATCGCGCGTCGATTTTTCATCATCAACGATTAAAACAGTGGACTTCATGGAGTTTCGTTAGAGGGGTGAGTGTGTGTAGCCAGCCAGGCGCGTTCGGCTTTTTTCTCTAAGGCCTCTCGGGCGCGACCCACTTCCGCGAGGCGTGCCTGGAGTCGTGCATTAGCTACGGCCGATAAATCGTCGAGGTCGCTCAAGTAAATTCCTTCGAGCTGTCTGCATTCAGATGAAAAATTTCTGGGTACACCCAAGTCTACCATCAATAGTGGTTGATCCTGGCGGCGAGTAAGAATCTCTAAAATGCTTTCATGCACCAACAGTGGACGATCTACCTGTGCACAACCGATAATCACATCATGATTATGTATTTGGCGAAGAGCATCGGTTAAAATGATTGATGATCCAGCAAACTCCTCCGCTAAAACTCGAGCGTTTTCAAAGGTGCGCGAGGCTACGGAAATTTGAGTGGCACCGCGCGATACCAATGCCTGCACCACTTGGCGGCCTACTTCTCCTGTTCCTAAAACTAAAATTCGGGTACGTTCTAAAGACCCAAACACGCGGGTCGCAAGATCCACGACAATATTTCCTAAACTTACTTGTCCTTGCGCGATACCCGTATGGGTGCGCGCCCAAGCACTCGCCTGAAAGGCTTTTTGAAAAACTCGGTTGAGTACTGGACCTGTCATTCCACGGGCTAATGCATCGGCATACGCTTGTTTTACCTGGCCTGCTATTTCCGCTTCACCCACCATTTGTGAATCAATTCCTGCAGCGACAGAAAATAAATGTTCAACCGCTTTTTGTCCCGGGATTGCCTTTAAGTGAGTGTCTAAAAAATCTGCCCCTACTCCCGTCGCCTTTAATAAAGCTTTTCGCGCATGGAGCGCCGCAGCCTCATCTCCTACCACATAAGCTTCTAATCGGTTGCAGGTTGTTAAGAGCACGGCCTCGCCTAAACCCAAATCACGTACGGCAGTATAAAATATTTTTTTGCCCTCTTCAGAAAGCGCAAACGCCGCACGCGTATCTAATCCTGCGGTGTGGTGCGTGGCACTCAGTGCCACCAGGGTTGGAACTGGTTGGCTCATTTATTTGGGGGTGGTTGGCAGCGAGAGCCACAGCGCAACCAATGCAGGAAGTAAAATAAAGAGGGAGGTGCGGGCGAAGCGCGCAGAACTCATTTGATGACGGCGACGTTGTATAATTAACATTAAACACCCAATCCAGGTAATGAGGGCAAAAATTAATTTAGGGAGTTGAATTAAGTTTAAGGAACTTTGAATCCAATCGGCCCCCCCAATAATTAAGGAAAGACCCAAAATCCAAACGACAGCACCCATGAGTTGAGTGCCGATTTTATCCATGGGAACGAGTGACGGAAGTATAGAATAAATGCCACCAAACTTTCTTTTCGCCAACGCACGATCTTGTAAGAGATACGCGATAGCATTAAGAGCTTGGGCTGCCAAAATTCCGTAAGCTAAAATCGCGGTACCAACATGAATAATAATGAGCGGCCGACCGGTGTGTTGAATGGTCGCCGGTGCAATACCCATCCATTCTGCCATAAAAATACATGCTGCCGTGAGAATGCTAACCAACCAAACGGGAAGGCGGTGATCGAAAACCAGATCGAGAAATATGGAGAGTCCGGCAAAACCCCAGGCGATGGAGAGAAGAATTTCGCCCGCCCCATTTCTGGGAATGTCATTTAAAATCAGACCCCGATAAGCCAAAAGAGCGGAAAGTATAAGCCATGTAACCCGGAACAACCACACGGCAGCCTGAGGAAACTTTTCACTCGTTCCCCTAAAGCCCAAATCTAACGTATAAGCCAAAACAAATGCCCAGGCACATCCAAACCAAGCAAAGTTGGTGGATGGAGGAGAAGTGATAGCTTCACTCAATAGCATTAGGTGAAAATTAGGGAGGTGTGACATTTTGGCAACCATTGGAGTGTTTCGGGGGGTGTTTTCTTGCTTTTAGGGCATTTAATGACAATTAATAGTCAATTATGGCCTATAATCCGTACGACCTCACCCAACACCCACCCCGTAGCCCCCGCTGTCGACTTGGCGGGATGGTAATACTTCCGCGACTACTCGATAAGGCACGTGCCACAGTAAGCAACACGCAGGGTGAATACACCTACGGCTGTTCCCTGGATCAGTACGTCTTAACTTTTTTTGGGATCGATGAAAAAAGTCTGCTTGCCGAAGTAGCCAAAGGCCTTGGAGACGGGGAACTTTTTGCGTGGGTTATTACTAACGCAAAACATAAGCGTTCAGGACAGGAGATTGCTTCATTTAGCGCATACCATGATCAGCGCACGGGTGGGTCACCCGAAAAAAGAGAGCGTATGTCTCAGTATCAATCGGCGACGCCTGCGGGGGCAAAGCGCGAAGATATTTTTACTTGGTTTGATGTTTTGGATTTAGATGATCACCAAAGTTTTGGCGGAAGAGTATAATGCATATTAACCAATAAAATCGAGGCTTTTCTGTTTTATTAACGTGAAGCAAATTCTGATTGTTTGTAAGGGTAATATTTGTCGTTCACCCACGGCGGCGGTGGTTTTAGAAACTAAAGCACGTGCAATAGGTTTAAATATCTTAGTTGATTCGGCGGGCATTGAAAATTATCACGTGGGTAATGCTCCGGATAAACGCTCTATTCATCACGCTGCAAAACGCGGTTATGACTTAAGTAAAAAACAGGCGCGCCAAATTAAGAAAGAAGACTTTGAAAAATTTGATTTAATTTGGGCGGCGGATCACGAGAATATCGGCGATTTAAGAACTCTTTGTCCTGATATTTATCACTCTAAAATCAGCCTTTTTTTGGGTAATAAGCCGCTGCCCGACCCTTATTATGGTGAGGCCAAAGAATTTGAGAATGTGCTTAATTTAGTCGAGCAACGCGTAGAAATCTTAATAAAATCAACCGAATGGATGAACTGAAGGGTTGCTCCAAACGACGCCAAGCCTTTGTTTAAATCAAGCCAATGTACCAAGTAAATTTTAGTGATCAAGCCATGCGCGAATTGGCTAAAATTCCTACCTTGGAACAAATGAATGTCGTTGAAGCTTTTACTGCTTTAACCCCTGAGTTATTAAATACCGGACGGTCCGACTTAGGAAAGGTTACCCGCGGTGGGCTAACTTATCATCGTCTCCGAGTTGGAGAATTTAGAATTTATTTTGAATCCAACGAAACCTCCTTAGTTGCCCACTATATTTTACATCGTCATACCTTAACTGACTTTGCTTTTCGTAGTCGTTTGCCCGTATCTGAAGACGAAACCGTCATTGAAAAACATAGTGGTTTTTGGAAATTTCTCGACGACCCAAAATAATTTTATGTCCACTCCTCCCGAACCACGACGTTATCAGTCAGCCGAAGAGGCCGCCCACATTTATTTACTACCAAACTTGTTTACAGCTGGGAATATGTTGTGTGGATTTCTGGCGATTAAGAATTGTATCGAGGCGCATTTTACCAGTTTGGATATCGGTGCCCGATCAGACCATTATATTATGGCGGTTTGGTTTATAATTTTCGCCTGTGTTTGTGATATGTTTGACGGACGAATCGCTCGGGCTACCCATCGTGAGTCCATGTTTGGGGCGCAATTTGATTCGATGGCCGACACGGTTTCGTTTGGGGTAGCACCCGCCTTGATGGTTTGTTTTTTAATTATTAACCCTAATCAAAACGAAGAATATATTAAGCTCTCAACCTGGTTATTGGCCTTTATTTATCTCTTATGTGTAGGTGTTCGTTTAGCTCGCTTTAATGTTCTGACCAATCCTCTAATCCCGGGAAATGAAAAGCGTTCAGCAGGAGGCGACTTTGTAGGTCTGCCCAGTCCTGCGGCTGCGGGTTTAATCGCTTCCCTTGTTTTAGCGCTCTCTAAAGTTTTATATAGTTCTGGTCAGAATGACCGCTTGGACTTGGTTTTAAAATCTTGGTCATGGATCTTGCTGCCCCTCATGCTCATCGTTTCTTACTTAATGATTAGCAACGTACGTTTTCCTAGTCTAAAAATGATTAACTGGAATACTCGCACGAAGAGTAAGGGTTTTGTTTTAATTATTTTTGTCGGCATCGGGTTATTTTTATTCCGCGAGTTTTCGATGCTCGTAGTCTTTTTGGGTTATATCTCGTGGGGGGTGATTAGACATTTCTTCTTTCTTAAAAAAGAAGAAACAGACCCCGCACCAGGAGATGACGAGTCTGTTTCCTAAGTGTTAATAGGTGGTGAAAAAACTGTGCTTCGGCATCACTGTTAATAAAACAAGGGTTATTCACGGATTGGGCACATGGGTTAATAAATCCCATATCCCCTCAACTCAACGGCTTGCAGTGTTATACACGAATTTCCGACATCTACTGATACTAATGTATTTAATTAATTAAGGTATATATAATAACCGAAGTGTGTATTTGTATTTATTGAAGTATTGCCACTGCCCCCCGACGTCACCCATTCTTGCCTCATCATGAAGTTCAAGGTTAACCGAAATCATCTATTCACTGGTCTCACCAGCGTTACCAATGTCGTTGGATCTCGCGCCACGATGCCGATTTTACAAAATGTGTTAATTGAAGCCGAAGGCGACACGGTGACCCTGACCACTACAAATTTAGATCTCGGGATTTGTGCGCGCGTGAAAGCTTCGGTTTCATCACCAGGTAAAATAACCCTACCAATCAAGCGGCTCGTCCCGATTATTCGTTCTTTGCCGAATGGCGACGCAACCTTGGAATTAACAGGAAAAGACCGCGTCAAAATTACTTCAGGCAGTTCTGTTTTTCATGTGGTGGGTTTATCCGCCGAACAATTTCCGCCTCTCGCTACATTTTCTGGCCAGTCAAAAATTTCCATCGAGCAAGACGACCTAGGTTCAATGCTAAGAAAAGTAAGCTATGCTCAATCTACTGACGAAAACCGTTACATTTTAAATGGTGTATTTTTTGAGTTCGCTAATGGAAAACTCACCGTGGTTGCCACCGATGGTCGTCGCTTAGCCAAATGTGAAAGAGAATTAGCTGGCCCAGATAAACCACTCTCATTTATTTTACCCGCTCGTACTATTGCTGAGCTCCAGCGTTTATTTAAGTCAGGCAGCAAGGCCCACATTTTAAACAATGAAAGACAGGTTAATTTCATCATCGATATCCCCAAAAATGACGAGGGCTTAGTGGACCGTATTCAACTTGTTTCAAAAGTGGTTGAAGGAAACTATCCTAACTATCGCCAAGTGATTCCGAAAGATGCTGGAAGCAAAGTACGTCTCGAGAGAGAAAAATTTCTAGACACGGTTAACCGTGCTTCATTGATGTGTGACGATCGTAATAATACCGTTCGCCTTACTGTTTCGAAGAAAACTCAAAACCTCGAAATTTCTTCCAAGTCCGAAACTGGCGAATCACAAGAACTGATCGCGGTTAAATATGACGGACCCGACGTAAATATTGCGTTCAACCCAAATTACGTAATCGACCCGCTGAAAGCGTTAACTGAAGACGAAATCGATTTTGAGTTTAAGGACGATATGTCACCTGGCGTAGTGCGTGCCCTAAAAGAAGATTTTCTCTGCGTCGTCATGCCGCAAAGAATTTCGTAAACTAAAGTCCTGGGACCACACAGTCCGGTAGTCGCTT
Organism: Opitutia bacterium; assembly: GCA_037138415.1. GTDB lineage: Bacteria > Verrucomicrobiota > Verrucomicrobiia > Opitutales > UBA953 > UBA953. The sequence goes on from JBAXIK010000020.1 coordinate 18,013, forward strand.
GATTGCTTCTAGGATTCTCCTGGAGGCTTCACCGCTTCGATCGGGATATCCATGTCCTGGATCATAATCAACAGGCCACAAGGCTTCTCCAAACCGCACCCGCACACGGGCATTCCCCGTAGGGAAATAAGCGTTACGTGGTAAGACATCATTCGCCCCACGAATATGGATGGGCACCACCGGCACGCCCGACTTACACGCAAGCAGCCCGGCGCCGGCCTTAGCTTCTTTAATCACCCCATCGTGACTGCGGGTGCCTTCGGGAAAAATAAGCAAACCTTTACCCGATTTTAAAGCCTCTAAGGCGATTCGAATCGCCCCGATATCTGCCTCTCCGCGATCTACCGGAATTGAATTACAGGCACGGATGACCGCACCAAACAGCGGATTATCAAAAAGAGAACGTCGGGCGATAAATGAAATTTCACGGGGCAAGCAGGATCCAATTAAAGGAGGATCCAACATGCTTTGATGATTGGCCGCAAAAATACAGGCGCCTTGTGGTACCGTTTCCCAGCCCTCGACTTCGAGTGACGCGAAGACTTCAGCAAAGGCTCGGGCACCATGATAGACGGATTTATAAATCAGGTTTTTAGAATCTAAAATCATTGGACGCGGCCTGCCTCTAAAATCATTTTTTCAATTTTCTCTACTACTTCCGACAAAGAAAGATTAGTATTATCGATACATATAGCACCGAGTGCACAGATTAAAGGGGCGGTCGTCCGTGAAGAATCAATTTTATCGCGTTGGACAATAGAATCTACAATCCCTTCATCTTTTCTTCTCTGATTTCGAGCCGAGGCGTCAGCTTCTAAATAAATTCGTATAGTCGCATGAGGTAAGACTACCGACCCAATATCCCGGCCTTCCATAATGAGTCCCGCAAAACCATTTTGCTGAGCCACGAGTACTTGATTTCTTTGATAAGTTAGAACGAAGGCTCGGACTTCAGGAATCGCCGCAAATTGGGAGACAGAAGCATTTACGACCGCACTTCTTAATTCGGCCTCACCTAAAACTTTATTATTTAAAGCCAAGAAGGCTGAGTTACCCGAAATAAAAGTAGAAAGATTAATTTTACTGAGAGAATTATTAACGGCCTGGGTATCTTCGGGATTAACAAAACCCTGAAGTAATACTTGGGTTAAACTGCGATAATGTGCCCCAGTATCGACATGTAAAAAACCTAATTTCTCAGAAAGTGTCCGCGAAGTACTGGATTTACCGCAGGCGGCTCCACCATCAACGGCGACGCTTACAAACTGAGTGCGGAGAGATTCCAGAGCAGAGAAGAAGAGAGGGAAGGTTTTATTCGTACACTTAGGATCTAAAATTTCAATCCACGGACGGCCATCGCCCCATAAATCAAACGAACCCAGAATACCAAAGCTCATCGCCATGCGATGGTCTTCATAGGTGTGAATGGAAACAGGTTTCTGCATAGAAGCCGCTTTGAGTGCTTCGCGATCAGGAAAGATAGTTAAAGAAGAAAGGGTATCATCCGCGCGTAATTCCTTAGTGGTGGGTTGGGTTTTTATTCCCAGCCGTTCCAGCTCGGATGCCATGGCTAACACACGATCGGTTTCTTGTTTTCGTGTATGACCAATATTTTTAATCGTGGTCGGTTGATTTGCTAAACACGCCAGCGTCGCAAGGGTTAAAAAAGTATCCGAAAAATTATTAAAATCGAATGTACCGCCTTTAATTTCAGGCCAATGATTAATGACTAAAGCATTACCTTCGTTGTTGAGAACAGCCCCACAGGCCTTGGCCACCCCAGCAAATGCGGTGTCTCCTTGAAGTCCTTTTGGATTATAGCCGCCGACCCGAACGCAGGAATTTTTTCCGCTCAAAGCTGGCAAGGCGATAAAGTAACTCGCGGCAGTAGCATCGGGTTCAATATCATAAATACCGGGCGAAATAAAAGATCCAGGATTTTCACAGCGCCACTCTCCGGGATTCACTTGGGCGATAGGCCGACCAAACTGGGCACACATTTTTTCGGTCATTTGCACAAATGGCTCCGAAACGGTAGAACTGCTCATTAAAACTTTTGCCCCCGAACTTAACGGCAGAATCATTAATAAAGCAGAAAGTAATTGTGAGCTAGCCGAAGCATCGACTTCACAATTTTTTAAATAACCTGAGGTTAATAAAGTAAAGGGAAACGAAAGCGTTTCTTTACCATGAACATCATAAGCAAAATTATCCGACGAGCGTAGTGCGTTTATCAGCCCCGCCATAGGGCGCAGGCGCATCGCCTCGTCCCCGTCTAAAAAATATTTACCTTTTTCTGAGAGGGTAAGAAAAGCTGTTAAAAAACGCGCCGCCGTGCCAGCATTACCGACGTGTAATTTTGCTTCTTTTGTGGGAATTTTACCGCCCAGCCCGACAACTTTAATAGTATGTAATGTTTTATTCGCTTCTACAGAGAAGCCTAGTTGTTTTAACGAGGTAATTAAAATTTCCGTATCACGACTAAAAAGAGCACCACGCAAAAGAGTTTCACCATCAGCTAATGCTGCTAAAATAAGAGCGCGGTTAGTTATGCTTTTGGAGCCCGGAACCTGGGCAACCCCCTGGGCGGGCGAGCAAAAGGGCCTAATAATATAGGATTCACTCATGGGTTTGATCCAACGATTGCCGAGCGATTCTGGCCGCTTCAAGGATTTTACTTAAGGCCGCTGCGTCGCCACGTTCAATGACCAAGCGGAGTTCGGCAGTTTGTTTCTCAACTTCTTTTAACCCCTGGCTAACATGGGCGGCGTTAGCTAGTAAAATTCCTACCCAAAGATTTTCTTCACCCGCCGCAATGCGGGTGGAGTCTTTCAATCCAGCGCCAACGGCTGCTTGTTTAAAACCCGGAAGATTTTTTACAGCTAATATTAAAGCGGCAGCACTGGCGTGTGGAGTGTGGCTAATGGCGGCCACAATTTCATCATGCTTTTCCGCGCTGCAAATAAAAGTTTTAGAACCGAGACTTTGCCAAAACCGCTCTAGTTTTTGGACAGATTCAGCCAGGTCATGTGGGCCCGGGGTGATAAAACAAAACCTGTTTTCAAAAAGATCGGCCTGTGCATTTTTAGCCCCGGCTTTTTCTGACCCCGCCATGGGGTGGGAGCCAATAAAACTAACCGATGGGGGTAAAACCGTAGCTGCTTTTAAAACCGCAGCTTTAATACTACCCACGTCAGTGATTAAACAGCCGGGTTTTAAAAAAGGAGCAAGGGTGATAAAAGTTTCACGCATTTTATCCACAGGAGTTGCAACGATTACGAGGTCGGCACCTTTTACTGAATCTTTTAGTGAATGGTGCGTATTTACCCAGCCGAGATTTGACCAAAAAGAAAGTGAAGAAGGGGAGTGTGACCAACACGAGAACTCCGTCGCAACATTTTGCTTTCTTGCTGCCAATAAGATGGACCCGCCGATTAAACCCGCCCCGACCACCGAAATGTGCTTAAAGTGTAACATTTTTAATATTGTCTGGTTCTAGGGTTGTTAAAGATATAAGTTAAAACTACAAATTTTTTTAAGGAAGTAGCGACAAAATAGATAAAATGAATACACAGCCAACGCCCCAGCCCCCCGGCCCAAATATTATCAAAGGGCGTAAACTCAAGAAAATAACCCAA
>JBAXIK010000021.1:0-20872 GCA_037138415.1 Opitutia bacterium
GCTTTTAATTGTTCAGCTTCTTTAACGAGGCCGAGTTTGGTGTAAACTTCGACGAGTTGATTGCCGGCTTCACGGGCTTCAGGTGTACCCAAGCCACCCGCGATGGCTTTTTTAAGAAGTTCTAAAGCTTGGCCGTAAGCTTTTCTCTTTTCTGGTTCGGTGCCACTCTTGGCTTGTTCGACGATGATGCGACCCGAGAGAGCGTAAGCGCTCACACGGTCTTGCGGTTGTACTAGCGGACTGCTGCGAAGTTCGCTTAAGAGTTTTAACGCATCTTCCCATTTAGACTGTCCACCATAAACTTCGACTAAGGTCAAACGAGCGACCCCGATTTTATTATCATTAATATCAAAAAAATCTTCGGTGCCCTTGGGGAACTTGGTCAAAAATAAATTAATCGCCCCTTCGGCTTTAGCCCAATCTTTTTTCAGGTAGTAACAGGAGGCACGTTTGAATTGGACGACGGCTGCTAATTTTGTTTCGAGCTTGGGTGCCTTTTTCTCAAGCTCATCTAAATTTTTGAGAGCCTCGTCGTACTTCTTATTGTCCATCGCCAGCATGGCTTTGGTAAAAAGAACGGTGAGAGGATCTTCGGCTGGTTTTGTTGCGGTCGCTTTAGTTTGAGCTAGGCAAAGCGTGGAGCCAAAAGTTCCGGTAAATAGTGCAAACAGGGTTACGATTATTACTAATCGAAAGAAACGGGGAATGGGTAAAGCCATCGGGGTGCAGGAGCTTGGGGCTTTTGAAAGTATGGCTCTGAAAGTGCCGTTACAGCGTAATTTTGCCAAGCATTAACAAGGTAAAATGCCCTAAACTTATCCGCACTCAATAATGAGTAATTACCCTATAATATTACTTTGTTGGCCGAATCGCGGTGCCTAAAATTGTCTCAAAGCCCGGCTCTTGTGACTCTTTTGTGACAATTCGTACTTCGGTCTTAATAAACCCCGATTCTTCAAGCCAATCGTGCAAATCATTTTCATTAAAACCTAACCAACGATCGGCGTAGAGTTCGCGTGCTTTTTCAAACTTATGCGCCCGTAAATCTAAAATCAGTAATCGGCCACCAGGCTTAAGAATACGATAGGCTTCGGCTAATGCCTTTTTCGGATTCTCTGCGTGGTGTAAAGCTTGGCTGAGCAGGGCGAGGTCCACGCTCTTATCGGGCAGTGGAACTTTTTCGATGTCTCCTAAAATATATTCCAGATTTTTAATCTGTTCTTTTTTAGCTAAACTTCGACCTAAATCCACCATGCGAGCTGAGTTATCAACGCAATGAACAAATTCGGCTTGGCGTGCGAGTAGTCGGGAGAGCGTGCCATCGCCCGCACCGAGGTCGGCAATTTTAACTTTAGGCGTTAATAAAAAGAGCATCTGCCCGATGGATTCCCATGAGCGACCTGGACAATAGTTTTTACCCAAGCGTTCGGCGACGAGGTTGAAATGCTGTTCGGTTTTACGGCGACGTTTTTCCGCTAAGCGTTTGAGGGCTCGTTGATCGGCCTGAGTTTGCGATTCTTGGGCGGTAGCTTGTTGGGTCGCCTCAATAATTTTCTGCACACCGCTGGGTAAATTTTCCGCTAAAACGTAGAAAGAATTTTTTCCATCGCGACGGTCATGAGCCAGTCCAGATTTTTTTAATAACGCGAGATGTGTAGAAATGCGTGATTGGCGCATACCGAGTATCTCTTGAAGTTCGCCCACCGAAAGTTCTCCTCGGCTGATGAGGAAAAGAATCCGTGCCCGGGTGGGGTCAGAAAGAAGGCGAATGGACTCCCAAGGATCGGGCATGGGGTGAGATTGCAGTGGGTTTGTGTCCGTGTCAAAAGAGGAAGCCCTAGAAATCTAGGGCTTCGTCGCGTCCAAGAATGAACTTCGGCTTATTTTTTATCGGCCCAGCGAGTAATCGAAAGAACCTTCCACTTTTCAGTGCGTCCTTTGATGTTCGTGCTGAACTCTTCGCCCACTGTCTTATTCAAGAACTGGCGAGCTAAAGGCGTGATGTAGGCTAGAATGTTTTTCTCTGGTTCGCCATCCCAAGCACCCAAAATAGTGTAGGTGATTTCAGTCTTATCAGATTCGCGATGTAATTTAACATTGGTGCCGATCGAAACCTTATCCGTCTTGGCAGTAGCGAAATCAAACACTTCTGCCTTCTTGAGCATCGCCTCTAATTCAGCGCGACGTCCCGTTAAAGTGTCGTGATCTTGGCGGGCCATCTTGTATTCAGAGTTTTCGCGTAAGTCGCCGTGCTCTTTCGCGATTTGAATCGCTTCTTTCGTGGCGGGAAGTTTGACCTGAACGATATCGATAAGCTCGGCTTCGCGGGCTAATTTACTTCCGTTAGAAACCTTGAGCGTGCTTTCTTCGGTGGTGTTTTCGTCTTGTTGGCTCTTCCAGATTTGTTCGACGCTAGGTTCGATATTGTGGAAGCGGGCCTTGAGTTTGCTCTTGGTGGTTTCGTCGAAGCCTTGATTGCGTAACATGACGCGAACGAGGTCGAAGATGGTTTCGATATCTACTTTATTGCCATTGGGCATGAGGATATCGGAGAGAATATTTTTGTCGTTAATCAACTCAGTGACGAGAGGGATACGAGCCGTGGAATTGGATTCGAGCGCTTCGATGTCGATACTGCTCAAGATCGCGGCGAGGAGATTTGGATTAACCAGAGGGGTGACGATCTCTGCATATTTTTTGGACTCACGATTTTTGATGATCCAAATAATAACTGGAGGACGGAGGTCGCGTGAATCGAGCCACTCGCTGAAACGTTTAGCAACTTTTTCGCCGAGTTCAGCATCGCAAAGATATGAGATGCATTCCGAAACTAATTTTGCGGAACCAGTTTTAGTTCCACCGATATCACGATTGCGGAGTAAATCGAAAGCGCGATCAGCCCAGCGTTCGCCGCTGTGTGCACGAATTAAATCGAGCAAGGCGCGAATTTTTTCGCTCGTGTGAGGGATGTGTAAGGCGATATTGGCGAGGTCGGAGTCACTGCTTTCAGCAATGATTTCCGATGCCGTTGGGCTTTGGGTGTCGACGGTTTCAACCGCGGTGCGGAAGAACTTATCGCGATTCCAAATAGCGCATAAAATATTAGGTAAATGGGTGTTTCGGCGTGAACCCGTGAGGCCTTTTAATGCCTTGCTGAGATCGCTTGAAACCTTTGCTAAATTAGCTTCGTTCGCCGCCGAACGTGTTTCGTTGGTTGGGCTGTCGGCGAGTTCTTCGAGGATCGCAATTTTACGTTCGAAGATAGGCGACATTTCGTACTGAGCGAAAAGATCTTCCCCCACGTCCTTCGGAGCTTCGAGTAAAGCGTAAGCTAAACCTTTACGCTCAGGGATTAAAATCGCACGATCTTTGCGAATGGCGGCGCGACCTTTGGTCCACCAATTTTTGAATGCAGTCGCACGGTCTTTACCAGCGGCCAGCGAGGCGAAATAGATTCGATCTAATTGTGCTTCGAGAGCGTAAGAAGAACATTCGCCGGTGGGGTATTCAGCTAAGATACTTTTGATTAAAGTCGGTACATCATCAGCAACTAATTTAGCAATTTTTCCCTTGGTGTCATCCGCGTAAGCTTGTGAGACGATGCTCTCAGGATTTAGAATTTCAATTTTTCCGTTGGAGAAAAACGCAACGTCGATGATGTGTCCTTTTTTGGACTGTTCAGGGAAGTCGATGGTGAAGCGCTTTGTAGCTTCGTCGTAAGCACGAATGATTCCGATGCCCCAAGCTTGGTGTAAGCAAAAACCGTTTTTACCAGCCGTGACCAGGCTGATGGTTTCTGGGATGAGGTGGTTTTTGCCACCGTGTGGGTTAAGGGCCTTGTTACTCATTGCAAATTGTGGTTTTGAGGGTAACAAAACTTACTTGCAAGCCGGAAGGAAGGCCCATCGTCTTTGCCACCTAAATAAGTGCAACTCGTCCTAATTATCCATGGCCTTTAAGCCTCCAAAACCCTCCATCCATGGCGAAACCCCCGACTCTTTGGGGCTTAAGCTAGCCGAAGCCGGTCACCCAAAATATCGAGCTGGGCAGATTTTCGAGTGGATTTATCCCCGTCGGGCCGAATCCGCCGAGATAATGACTAATTTACCGGCTAATTTGAGGGTTTGGTTGGGCGAAAATTACGATTTTACTGCAACGGACGTGCTTGGACTCAAAACGGCGCAGGATGTGACTCAGAAACTTTTGCAAAGACTTCGCGACGGATCACTCATTGAGACGGTCATTATCCGCGCCCCCATGGAAGGTGTCGGCCAGGATAAATCGCGCCGCACTATTTGTATCTCCACTCAAGTGGGCTGTGCTTATGGCTGTAAATTCTGTGCCTCAGGGCTGGATGGATGGAAACGCGACCTGAGTGTTGGTGAAATTGTTTCTCAACTCGTTCAAGTTTGTCGTATTGAAGATCAGGCTGACCCCGCTCGCGCCGCCGAAGGTTTAGCTTCGTTCGATAATATTGTGGTCATGGGCATGGGAGAGCCTTTAGCGAATTACGATAATTTGATGGCGGCCTTAAAAATTGTAAACGCCCAGTGGGGCTTTGGTTTTGGCGCTCGTCGTGTGACTATTTCTACATCGGGAGTCGTTCCTAAAATTTTAAAATTAGCGGAAGAAACTTTAGGATTTCGTTTAGCAATCAGTTTACACGGTGCGACGAATGAGGTGCGGGAAAAAATTATGCCGGTAAATAAAAAGTATCCGCTCGAACAATTAATTCCCGCGGCCAAAGTTTTTGCCCGTGAACACGGTCGCATGTTAACGTTGGAATTTATTCTCATTGAAGAGATTAACGACTCACTCGACCAGGCTCAAAAACTAGCCGTGATTGCTCGTGAATTACACGCCCACGTTAATTTAATTCCTTACAATACGGTTGAGGGACTGGAGTGGCGTCGACCTTCCATCACTCGGCAGGATCGCTTTGTTAAAGAACTGCGTGCTCTTGGAGTAACGGCGACTTTACGTCGGGAAAAAGGGCATGATATCAATGCCGCCTGTGGTCAGTTAAGACTGCAGAAGGAGAAGAGTTTGGGCGCAGACCCAGCGCCAACTACGGAAGCTTAAGCGGTTAATCCAGTGATAAAAGCGCGGCGATCAGGCGCTTTATAAAATGCGGTGCCTGCGACCAAGGTATCGGCGCCTGCGGCCCGACATTGTAAACCTGTTTCGGTATTGATTCCGCCATCGACTTCTAAGCGGAATTTTAATCCACGATTTTTTCTCTCGTTGTCTAAGAACTTAATACTCTCGAGAACGGAAGGCATAAAAGACTGCCCGCCAAAACCAGGGAAAACTGTCATGCACAATACGAGGTCAACCGAGTCGAGATAAGGTAAAAGTTTTTTCGGATCGCAATCGGGATTCATCGCAATGCCTGCTTGAACACCAGCCTCTTTAATTGTTTTCAAAGTTTTGGCGACGTCGTGATCTGCTTCAACGTGAACGGTAATGGTTTCCGAGCCCGCTTTAATAAAAGGTGCAATGTAGCGATCTGGATTTTGTAACATCAGATGCACATCGAAATGCAGTTTGGTGCGTGGTCTTAAATCGGCCACCACTTGTGGACCGAAGCTAATATTCGGTACAAAGTGTCCGTCCATAATGTCGAGGTGGACCCACTTTAATCCGGCCTCTTCAATCGCTTTAATCCCGAGTGCAAATTCACCGTGGTTAGCGGCGAGTAGGGAGGGAGCAATGATGGGCGAATTCATAATTACCAAGCCGTGGTCGCAGCTTCTCGTATTTGGCCAACGATATCTGTAAACAAACCCGGTGCGATACTGCGCTCTTCCGCGGAAGCATCGCCATTGGGTTGTAAAGTGGCAGAGGCACTAAATTCACGGTCTTTGAATAAAACTTTGGTTCCGTTGTTGGTGGTTAAGGTGCAACGCACGGTGATGGAAATATTAAAGCTACTGTAAGTGTAACTATCGGTCGATTTCGTGGTCAGACCTTGGTGAGTATAGCGCGTGACCACGGTTTCTAATTTTGCACCACTTGGACCGATTTTAATGCGTGGATCAGCCGTAAAGGATTCAATTAATTTTTGTTCAAGCGCAACATGCATACCGATGCGTGAAGTCGTATTTTGTATCGGAGCAATTTCGATGGTCGTGAACGCAGGCTTAGGTCCGCCGAGTTCATAAGATGAGCAGCCGGTTTGGCTGATGGTTAAACTAAGACCGAGAAATAAAAGGAGTGAGCGGAAGATCATGGACGCGAATTTTCTGTTGCAGGGTTAATCGTTTCTTTGCGGAAACCTAGTGCATCCAATTCGTCTCCTACGGTGACGGGTTTGTTTTCGGTGCTGGATGTTGGACGTGGATAATTGCCGAGTAATTTATCCGCAATGGTTGTGGGCGGATTAGGATTCTTCTCGATTTCCTTGAGTAGACTTTGGGCTTCTACCGCGGCGTCGGATTCTGGCGAAATACTTCGGCAGGCATTGGCCATGAGTTTAGCGGCTTCAGGATTGTTGCGGCTATACCAATAGAATTTTCCGAGATTAAGTCGGGCGCGGGCCGCACGATCGCGTAAGATTTTGATTTGTTCCGGGGCGATTTTCGCGCGTGGGTCGTTCGGATATTGGTCAGCGAGAGTCTTCCAGTGGTCTGCCGAATCGATGGTACTTGCTTGATCCCAGTCAGGACCGAGTGACTCCTCACCACGGAGTTTAGCCAATCTTTCTAGGGCTTCGGGTGCGTATTGGGAATTGGGATAGTCGCTGACAATACGTTCTAGGGCATCAAGACTTTCGGCCGTGCGACCTTGATCAGCATTTAGTCGAGCGATACGAATGAGCGCGATGTCTGCCAGTAAACCATTGGGCGCAACCTTCACCACTTTTTCGTAAACGGAGACCGCGTGCAGGCGATCTTTAAACCAAGGAAACCAACCCCCGAGTTTCGGACGAACACCGTCAGCCATGCGTGTTGCGACGATAAAATTTAAATCAACGGCTTCTTGGAAATTGATGTAGTTGGTATGACGTTTAAAAAATTCATCCAAGTCTTCGCGCTCAGCGGGTTCAAACTGATTACGGGCCATATGAATTTTGGCTCGTGCAATCAGAGCGATGGCTTCGCCTTCGTAACCAAATTGAGTTTCCGCAATTTTATTCCAGAGTGATAATGCCTTGGAATAATCTTTCGCGTCGGTCGCGGCCTGCGCCTCGTTGACTTGATTTAATAACTCCGGCAAAGTGGTCGATGCACTGACGACAGATGTGGTACCGTCTTTAAGCGTCCAGCGTGGACCCGTGTGAATGAGCTCGGCTTGGCAGGTGAGTGCGAGGGCGAGAGCGAGGATGCAGAAAAATTTATTTTTTAGGTTCATGCCAACGAAGGAGTGTTGCTCCCCAAGTTAATCCCGAGCCGAAAGCGACAAGCAGGACAAGGTCACCGTGTTTGATTTTGCCTTCCCGCCAAGCCTCTTCGAGGGCCAGGGGGATGGAGGCGGCTGAAGTATTTCCAAATCGGTCTAAATTCGAAGGAAACCGCTCAAGTCCTACATTTAATTGGCCGGCTACGGCTTCAAGAATTCTTGCATTAGCTTGGTGGGGGATGAACCAGGCCACTTGATCGGAGGTTACTCCACATTTGTTTAAAACGCGCTGACAGGATTCCGACATCACTCGCACGGCGAGTTTAAAAACTTCTTTACCATTCATGCGTAAACAATGTTCGCGATTTTGAATGGTTTCAGGGGTCGAAGGTTTAGCGGATCCGCCTGCTACGCTGTGAATAAGCTCAGCGTTAATTCCATCAGAGCCCAACATGTTTCCAAGAATGCCAACATTAGGAGTGTCGGTTAATTCTAAAATAGCGGCACCCGCTCCGTCGCCAAAAAGTACGCACGTGGTTCGATCTTGCCAATCGAGCACTCCAGAAAGTTTTTCTGATCCTACAATAAGAGCACGACGGTAATTACCCGAACGCAACATGTCAGTGCCCACTTGAAGGGCAAAAATAAATCCAGAACAGGCGGCGGAAACATCGAAGGCCGGAATGTCGCGGCGGAGTCCGAGTTTAGCTTGAAGAATACAAGCCGTCGAAGGGAAGGGGACGTCGGGTGTCATCGTCGCCACAATGAGTAAATCGATATCTTCTGGATTCAGTCCGGCATTTTTGAGCGCTTGGGCGGCAGCCTTTGCTCCCATGTCGGAAGGATTTTCGCTAGGTCCAGCGATGCGACGTTCGGCAATTCCTGAACGCGTTTTAATCCACTCATCGTTGGTATCGACGATCTTCGATAAATCATCGTTGGTCAGTTTTCGCTCGGGTGTATAGACGCCGAGTGAACGGATGAAGACTGAGGATTGAGCCGGTTTCATCAAATAGTTGAAGTAAGCCCTAAGCAGGGCGGAAGGGAACACTAAAACTTTATTCTTCTTCTGGAGTCGAAGAAATTACCGCATTTGCTTCCGCTAAAGCGACTAACATTCGGCGGTTGGCATCGTGGCCCACAGCTTCGAGACCCAGACGAATGGCACTGGCGATACTTTGACGATTGCTCGAACCGTGAGCTTTCATGACTAAACTGGAGAGTCCTAATAAAGGAGCTCCGCCGTATTTTTCTGGCTTAAGTTTTCCTTTAAGCTCACGCAAGAGAGGGAACATGGCGATACCGCCCGCGAGGTAGACCGGATTACTTTTCACTTTTTTACCGACCAGGTCTCTCACCATGTAAACCAGACCTTCCAGCGTTTTTAAAATAACATTTCCGGTGAAACCATCGGTAACCACGACATCACAAGCGTCGCCAAAGACATCAAACCCTTCCACGGGTCCGACGTAATTAATTTTATCGCCCATCGCTTTTAATAAAGTGTGGGTGCGATTGATTCTGGCGCCGCCTTTACCTTCTTCGGTGCCCACGGATAATAAACCCACTCGTGGATTAGTGATACCCAATGCGCTTTGCGCATAGATCGAACCGAATACGGCATTATGGACTAAATGTTCAGGCTTAGCTTCGGGGTTTGCACCGACATCGAGCATCACGAAGTGGCCTTCACGACGAGGCATAATCGCGGCTAAGGCAGGACGTTCGGCGCCTTCCATCGGGCGCACTTTGATCGTTCCTGCTGCCACTAAAGCTTTGGTATTTCCGGTAGAAATAACGAGATCAGCCTGACCTGCTTTAAGCATATCTAAAGCAATCAACATGGATGAATCGCGTTTTGATTTAATGACCGTCATCGCTGCGTCATCGGGATTCACCACCGTCGCGGCATGTTTAAATTCAATGCGCTTAGATTTAAGAATGCGGTGCTCGGCGGCGAGCTGGCGCAAATTATCTTCGTGACCTACTAAAATAATTTTATCGTTGGGGCCGACAAAGCCTTCACGCAGTGCAAGAGCTGCACCAGCGACGGTTTCCGACGGACCTAAATCACCACCCATGCAATCGAGGGCGATTTTTTTCCCAGTGGGCGTGATTTCTTCGCTCATGATTGAACGGGCGTTGCCCGTAAAATTTGCTTAAGCCTCGGTGTCGAGGACTTGACGACCACGGTATTTACCGGTGGTTGGGTCGACACGGTGAGAACGGCGGAGGGCGCCTGATTCTGAGTCGCGTACGAGCTTGGGAGCACGGAACTGATTGGCTCCGCGACGAAGGCGACTGCGACGTTTAGACTGTTTGCGTTTCGGATTTGCCATGGTTTTGCTCTGGTTGAGGGTCAGATGTAGAGTCTCCCTGCCCCCACGGTCAAGCCCCCATTCAATGGCTTGCTCTACTTATTTGCCTTGATTGGCTGGGATCATGGCCAAATCGCCCGCCCTTTTCCTCGATCGGGATGGAAATCTCATCGAAGACCACCACCACACCTGCCAAGTTGACCAAGTAATCGTTATTTCAGGGGTAAAACCAGCCCTTAGGGCCTGTTTATCGGCCGGCTATAAGCTTTTTATTCTGACCAACCAAAGTGGAATCAACCGGGGGATTTTTACCTGGGAACAATATCATGCCTGCAATCAACGCATGCTGGAGTTGCTCGATTTACCGCCCCCAGGAATTTTAGAAATCAAAGCGGCCCCCGAAAAACCGGATGAGCCTTCTTTATATCGGAAACCGAGTCCTCGATTTATTTTAGAAATGATCGAACAACATGAACTCGATGCCACTCGTTGCTGGATGGTGGGCGATCGTATCACTGATTGGGATGCTGGTTTAAATGCGGGAATAAAATCTTGTGCCGTGCGCAGTGGAGCCGGTCGCGTAGAAGATTTTATTTATGCCGAGAAAATGAGATTCACCATTCGCCAAGATTTCCCTGAGTTTGTTCGTCAGGATCTCGGCTTGAATTTTGATAAATAAAAAGGGCGAACTCGAAAGTTCGCCCTTTAAAATCAATATTTAAAACGAATTAGGCCTTAGGGGCTTCTTCTTTTTTGACAGGCTCAGTCGCAGGCGCAGTGGTGGGCTCGTCTTTCTTACCGCAGCTACCACAGTGGTCGGAGATTTCATTTTTGACAGGCTCAGTCTTCGCAGGCTCAGTCGCAGGCGCAGTGGTGGGCTCGTCTTTTTTACCGCAGCTACCGCAATGGTTAGTGATTTCGCTCTTAGGAGCTTCGGTTGGGCAACAAGGAGATTTTTCACCGTCTTTTTTCTCGGGAGAAGTTTCTTGTGCGAAACTGATAACCGAAGTCATCGCGAGAGCGATAGCGGCAGAGGTTAATAAACGGAGGAATGAGGATTTCATTGGTGATTGAGAAGGGCTATACTTTTGAAAGTTTAATCTACTTTGTCAAATAATGCTCTAAATCACTGGCAGTTAAGAGTTTATTCATTTTTAAGCAGCCATTGAATAAACTGCTACTAGGCAACCAGTTACAACCGCTTTTGGTCGAAAAGACCTTTTTATTTTTTACGGCATTTACCTCTCTGACGGCGGGCAACTCCGCAAACTCACTCCAATGTTTCGGGGACAGGGTGATCGGTCCATCAACCGGATTATTATTTATCCATAAAATGATATCGGGGTTAAAATGTGCAATCATTTCCCAGTCGCACTTAATCCATGTTGAATCGGAGAATGGCAGCTCGAATCCATTTTTTTCTAATGGCCCGGCGAGATAAGAATTTTTCCCAGCCATCATCCCGTCCCAAATAACTAAAAGTTTCCTAGATGAAGTAGATCGTTTTTTTTCTAACTCGGAAATTAAATCGTTGGCCAACTTTTCTTGGTGAACGGTTTCCCCAATTAAACGCACATCCTCGCAGACGCTATTTTTACTTTCAGGCGAGAGAACCAATACTTTTAACCCAGCCTGCCGGCAGCGATCGGCCCACAGTGGATTAGCGAGTCTTGGTAAAATCACTAAGGTGGGCTTTTTCTGCAAAAGTTTTTCTAGGTCTGGATTGAAAACATCACAGTCGCGTGAAGCCGAATGCTGAGCGGGTAGGGGACACCACTTCGTGGCTGCGACGATTTGGGATACGCAATTTAAATCAATCAGTGTTTGAGTTGCACCTGGACTGTAACTCACAATCCGCATGGGTTCGGCAGCGACGGCCCAACTGAAACAGAAAAGCGTTAATAAAAACTGACGAATCATCGAGAAGATAGAATCTCAGCTAATCGCACCGCTGATTCGAAACTTCCACAATCCACCATGCCTTTTCCAGCGATTTCAAAAGCAGTACCGTGGTCGGGGCTAGTGCGAACATGCTTTAATCCCAATGTCAGATTGGCGGACGTGGCAAAATCGACCAATTTTAAAGGGGCTAAGCCTTGATCATGATACATTGCAACCACTGCATCAAACTCGCCTTTTAAGTGTCGATAGAAGACCGTGTCGCCGGAAAGAGGCCCAGTGACATCAAACCCTTCGCCACGTAGTAATTCTACAACCGGTTGAATAATGGTTTTATCTTCCTGACCGAGTAAGCCGTTCTCTCCCGCATGTGGATTTAATCCGCATACGGCAATCCGCGGATTTTTATCACCGAGTTTTTTGCGCAACTGAATGAGGGCTAAAATAGTTTGGCGAATATTAGCCGAATTTATTTGGCTCGAAACCGACTGTAGCGGGGTGTGCCACGTCACGAGGCCCACCGTCATTTTACCACCTGCAAATGCCATGACGGGTTCTCCGTGCCAATGATGAGCAAAGAATTCCGTCTGCCCGGGGAACTTGTAACCTACTCGCGATAAATTATTTTTACTTACGGGACCGGTAACAACTGCGCGAAACTTTCCCTCCGCTACACCTTTCGCTGCCAACTCCATTGCGGCGATGGCGATACGGCTGCCTTCCGCATCGGGCTTCCCGTAATTAATAAGATAATTACTCGATCCGACAGCGAGGGACTCTGGATTTTTGATACCCAAGGTTTTCAACCAAGAGAGTGGTCCGATAGGGGCGACCTGGTCCATTAATTTTGGATGTGATTTGATCCATGCAGCAATGAGTTCGGGCCCCACTCCCGCCGGGTCACCACAGGTTAATGCAATCGGGGCTTGGCTCATTCGGGGCGGACAAAGCGTCCACGTTTTCCTCCTAAAAAGAAATTAAGAAATTCCAAAGCTTCGGGTGTGATAAATTCCCCTGATTTCAGGGTGGATTGTGCTAAGTCCGCATAATTTCCGCTGGGTGCGTAGATGTAGTGGTAAGCTTTTTTAATTTCAGCAATCACTTCGTTGCTCAGTCCGCGTCGGCGCATACCAACTAAGTTTAATCCAGAAATTTCATTTCGCGAGTGAGCTAAACCATTCGGCGGAACATCTTCGGTGATGACGGCATTACCCGAGGTCATAGAGCCTTTACCAATTCGACAGAATTGATGGACGGCAACTCCTCCACTCACAAAGGCGTGGTCGCCCACGCTTACATGTCCACCGAGCATGCAGCCGTTCGCGAGGATAACATGATTGCCTGTGGTGCAATCGTGAGCGACGTGCGCACCAGCCATAATAAAATTATTTTTACCAATGTGCGTCGTGCCGCCCTCCGAGGTCGCACGGTGAATAGTGACATGTTCACGAATAACCGTCGAATCGCCGACGCTGACATTGGATGAAATAGACGCGTTGAAGTGAATGTCTTGGGGGTCACCACCAATGACGGCGAAATGATCCACTTTTACTTTTTCACCAAGCACTGAGCCTTTTTTGATAATCGCCTGCGCATTAATTTCACACTCATTTCCAATCGAAACATTCGCTTCAATAATTGCCAATGGCCCAATAACTACCGCATTTCCTAGTCGGGCTGAGGGGTGAATCTGGGCGGAAGGATGAATCACTTGGAAGAAGGATTATTGGAGAATAGTTCAAGCTGCGCGGGTTTGACCATATCGTAGACGCGCAGCAGACGTAAAAGTTGCAGCGTGTCGGAGCGGGCGTAGCTTTGATTAGATTCTACATTTTGAATCATATTTTCTAAAATCGTTCGGAATGTAATCACATGGTCAACGCCACTTTGTTTAAGCAGGGTAATACTTTCCGCGCGTTGGGGTTCCTGCGCAGGCAGCCCAGGTAGAATTAATATTTTAGTTAAATTTTCATTTTCCGTTTGGCGTAATTCCGCGAAAGCGCTTTTAGCTGCTTCAACGGCTTCCTGTCGGACAAACTCGAGCAAGTCTCCTTTGCGTATCATCGTGGGAGTAATCGCTTTGGTGGTATGCCAGGCTTTAACCGCGACGACAGCAGCGGTGATTCCTGGCAAGTCGGCGGAGAAAAGTTGAAAAGGAAGTTGGACGTCACGACGCGGCGATGGATTGATCACGTATAAATCGCCTTCTTCGTCGGCCCGCTTGCGACGAGATTGCACGGCATACTTGCGTGATTGGCGCACGAAGAACCCGTTCACTTCAAAGTATTCTCTTACTAGGCTGTCGTCAAAACCCGCCATAGTCAGAACATTGCCACCGAATGACCGTTCGGGTCAATCTGCGATACTCGATTATAAAACGAAATCAGCCGGTGCAATGGCTACGGTGAATTCACCTTTCATCGAGCCAGTTTTTAGTAAGGGTACCAATTCGCCAAGCGGAGCCGTACGAATGGTTTCATGTAATTTAGTCAGTTCGCGACCGACGCAGACAACGCGGGCAGGACCAAGAATCTCGAGCATCTCGTCAGCAAAATCCGCCATCCGATGGCAGGACTCGTGGAGCACAATGGTTTCATCGCCTTGGAGGGATTGCTCGAGGAAGCGGCGACGTGCCGCTGATTTAGGTGGGAGAAATCCCACAAAGCGAAATGCATTGGTCGGCAGTCCGGATGAGGAAAGCAGGGCGATGATGGCGCAAGGACCGGGCAGGGGAGTAACGGTGAGTTTCCGTCGACGGCATTCGCGCGTCACGCGAAAACCTGGATCACTAATACCAGGCGTACCCGCGTCGGTAATCAGAGCCACCACTTGTCCGGCCGAAATTTTTTCAGCTAACTCAATGGCGACTTCTTTTTCATTGTGCTCATGGTACGCAATCATCGGTTTAGAAATTCCGATGTGTTTGAGCAGGCCGATGGTAACCCGTGTATCTTCGCATGCGATTAAATCGCAGGCGGTTAATTCTTTTTTAATTCGGTCGGTCAGATCGCCCAGATTTCCTAACGGCGTAGCGACGACTAAAAGTCGCCCTGCTGCCTTGGGATTTGACCCAGGTTCATGTGAACCTGGCGGAGTCATTAGCGATATCCAGATCCGCTAGATGGACCCATCATACCAGGAATACCACCTTGCCACGACGCAGGTTGCGCTTGTGGTAAGGTCGAGTCGATAGGCTTTTCGGTGGTCTCACAGCCCGCCAGTGCAATTAAGACAAGGGCGAGAACAGTGAGCTGAACGAAACGCATTTTAATTAGTTATTGGCGATTTTACCTGAGATTGGCTCGAGGGTAACCACTGCACCATCAGAGAATTGGCCAACTTCGGAATCGACTAAAATTTGTGCAATGCACTGAGCAGTTTGAACTGACTCCACACGAACTTTACCAACATCAGCACCGTTTACTTGTACTTTGAAAACGCTGCGGGCTTTGATGCCGTCTAATTCACCAACGGAGAAACATACTAATCCATTGTCTGAATCAACACGAACGACGCGTGTCTTGATGGTCTCGGGTGCGAACTCAGCTTGTAATGAGTTTACGGAAGGTTGAGAGAGTGGATCGCGTGGGTAAGAAGGCTTGGTGCCAGTGGAGCTTAAGAAGGAATTGTAAAGTTGAGCGTAGAGTTGGACGACTGAGTTGCGGCTTTCTTCAGCTTTCGTGGTCTTAGCAATTTCGGCATCGAGTTGTTCTTTGGTGAACATGCTCGCGGTCTTTTCTTTCTCCTTAACTAACTCTTGTTTGATGGAGTTGAGTTCAGCGGCGAGTGAATCTTTTTTGCTGGTTACGTCAGCAAGTTGGGAGGTTAGTTCGTCGCGCTTACGGGTGAGTTCAGCAACGTTACCTTCGAGGCCTTCAACCTTAGCGTTTAAGCCTTCGATTTTGGTTTTCTTATCGGCCACATCGGCTTCGAGGTCTTTTTTGATTCCTTCGAGCTCAGCAATTTTAGTGCGCTTTTCGTCGACGAGAGTTTTCAGCTTGGATCCGATGACTTCCATACGCTTGTCGAATTGTTTGGGCGCAGCAATTTCAGCGTCCGATACAGTCCACTCAGTGTTTTTCATTCCGGCATCGACTTTGCCTTTTAAAAGGTAGGCAAAGACGCATGCAGTAATCGCAAGGACGATTCCAAGGATTCGGATGGCGAGATTAACGGACTTATTCATTTGGGGGTAGGATGGATAAAAAGTTATTTATGCCTGAAGGTAGTCAAACGGGGGTCCAGGTTTTCTATTGATTCAATAGAGCCGGGGTTCGACGAGGCGTGGTGTAAGACTTTGAACACAAGTTCCTCCGACCCTACAAGTCCAATCTCTTTACAGATATTTACAGGGGTAAACCACTGTCCTGAGTGTTTATTTAAGTACAAAATCGCACTGGTCCGGACTTTAAGGGTTTCCGCGGCCGCCTTCTTTCCGGCTTCGACCCCTGGTTGGTGGTAAGCGTTGATGTTCAACAGGCTAGCGTAGAGCCCGACCGTACGTTCAAAGAGGGCGATAATCTGACCAATGCTCTGGGCGTCGACCCGATTAAGGGTGAGGGTGATGCTCGCACGCCCACTGTCAGTCAAAGCTTGGCGAGTTCCTAAATAGAACGCCTGAAGGTAATCACCTGAGGTAGTATCGGGATCGACAAAGGGTGAGGGTCCTTCGCGGTCTTTTAACACTTCGATGAAGACGGCGAAAAAATTATTTAATCCATCACGCAATTGTTGCACATACGCATGTTGATCAGTGCTACCTTTGTTCCCATAGACAGTGAGCCCTTGATAAACTTTTTTACCATCGAGATCGGACTCTTTGCCGAGCGACTCCATGATTAATTGCTGAAGGTAGCGTGAAAATAAAAGTAAGCGGTCTTTATAAGGAAGAACGACCATGGCTTTTTTACCTTGTCCGTCCGTCAAGTGATACCAGGTGAGGGCGAGTTGAGCCGCAGGATTTTTTTCTGCGTTTTTTTCTCTAGTGAGCTCATCCATTTTTTTCGCACCCACTAGAAGTGCATCAATGTCGATTCCTTGCAGCGCGGCGGGAAGCAGGCCGACCGGACCTAACTCACTGGTGCGTCCACCCACCCAATCCCACATGGGGAAACGCGCTAACCATTTTTCTTTGACCGCAATTTGATCGAGCTGACTGCCCTCACCGGTAACCGCCACCGCATGAGCTCCAAAATTTAATCCTGCATTTTTCCACACGAGTTCGCTTTCAATTAAACCATTGCGAGGCTCGGGTGTGCTGCCCGACTTCGAAGTGACGATGACGAGCGTAGTCCCTAATTTATGGCTTAAATTTGCAAACACCCGGTCCATGCCATCGGGATCAGTGTTATCAATAAAATGAATTTTTAATTTGTCGGCCGCTGTGCCTAATGCGTCCGCAACAAATTGTGGTCCGAGTGCTGAACCTCCAATACCAATACAAAGACAGTCAGTAAATTTCCCTTTAGCTCCTTGGACGGATCCACCATGCACTGCTTTCGTAAATTGATGAATGGATTGAACCGATTTTTTGATTTCTGCAGTGAGTGCGGCTTGCGGAGCTAGTTCAGGCGCGCGCAACCAGTAATGTCCGACCATTCTTTTCTCATCAGGATTGGCGATGGCACCACTTTCCAACGCACTCATATCTGCTAACGCTTTCGCTATCGGCGCGGACATTTTTTCTTCAAAGCCAGCAGGGGCTGGGGCTCGACTTAAATCCAAGGCGAAGCCCAGAGCTGGGAAACTGAGTAGATGCTTGCTGTAAGAATCGAAAGAGGTGTCCACGAAGCATTACCATCATCGGCGACGCTTAGTTTGGCAATCCCCGATGAGCAGAAATATCAATTTAACCCTTATTTTATCTAATTTATTAGTCTCCGTCGGTAATCGCACCTTCCGAGGCAGATGAAACAGACTTCGCGTATTTAGCTAACGCGCCACGCTTTTCTTTGCACGGAGTAGGTTTCCAGTTTTTGAGACGCTGACTAATTTCTGCATCAGCCACCGAAAGATTAATTTGATTTTTCACAGCATCAATCGTGATCACGTCACCGTTTTGAATCACCGCAAGCACGCCACCGACGGCCGCTTCGGGCGTGATGTGGCCGACAACGAAACCGTGACTGCCTCCAGAAAATCTTCCATCGGTAATCAAGGCGATAGTTTTGCCTAATCCTTTGCCCATGATAGCGCTGGTCGGCCCAAGCATTTCACGCATTCCGGGTCCGCCCTTGGGTCCTTCATTGCGAATGACAATCACGTGACCGTCTTTAACTTCACCTTCCAGAATTCCTTTGAGCGAAGCTTCTTCGGATTCATAAACAATCGCTTGACCGCTAAAACTATTTCCCTCTTTACCCGAAATTTTTGCCACGGCGCCTTGCGGAGCAATGTTTCCACGAAGAATGCGTAAATGACTGTCGGCTTTAATCGGGTTACTGAATGGACGAACCACATCTTGGTCTGCCGCATAAGGCTTAACACTAGCAAGATTTTCAGCCACGGTCTTACCGGTTACCGTTAAGCATTTTCCATGAAGCAGGCCTTGGTCTAAAAGCATTTTCAGTAAAGGTTGCAGACCGCCGATACGAACGAAGTGCGCCATGTTATATTTTCCGCTAGGCTTTAAGTCGCAGAGG
Organism: Opitutia bacterium; assembly: GCA_037138415.1. Classification (GTDB taxonomy): domain Bacteria; phylum Verrucomicrobiota; class Verrucomicrobiia; order Opitutales; family UBA953; genus UBA953. The sequence continues at coordinate 18,200 of JBAXIK010000021.1, forward strand.
ACGGGAACTTTTTGCCCGATACGTTCGAAGTCTTCGAGGCCGATTTTGATACCTGCCGAGTGGGCCATGGCGATGATGTGAAGAACTGCATTGGTTGATCCACCGAGTGCGATGACTACGGTGATTGCATTTTCAAACGCTTCCTTAGTGAGAATATCCGACGGACGAATATTTTTCTTAAGTAATTCCAAGACGGCTTTACCTGCACGATCGCAATCCGCTAATTTATCTTTCGAGTTCGCTAACTGAGCTGAGCTATCCGGTAAGCTTAAACCCAACGCTTCAATCGCTGAAGCCATCGTATTTGCAGTATACATCCCGCCGCATGAGCCTTCGCCAGGAATCGAGCATGACTCAATTTCTTTGAGTTCGGTTTCGCTAATTTGATTAGCTGCAAATTTTCCAACCGCTTCAAAAACGGTAACGATATCAGCCGCTTTACCGTGGTGTAATCCAGGTACAATGGTTCCGCCGTAAACGAAGACGGAAGGGCGGTTTAATCGTGCCATGGCCATGACGCATCCCGGCATATTTTTATCGCAACCACCGATGGTGACGAGTCCGTCGAAACCTTCTGCACCGGCAACGGCTTCCACTGAGTCGGCAATAATTTCACGAGATACCAGAGAGTAGCGCATGCCAGGTGTTCCCATGGAAATGCCATCCGAAACGGTAATCGTTCCAAAGATAATCGCCTTGCCGCCCGCTTCATCCGCTCCCTTGGCCGCTTGTACGGCCAAACGATCGATGTGCATGTTACAGGGGGTGACCATCGACCAAGTAGAAGCGATGCCGACAACTGGCTTTTTAAAGTCTGCATCCGTAAAGCCCACGGCTCTCAACATTGCACGGCTTGGAGCACGGTCTGGTCCGTCTACAACGAGTGCGGAAAATTGGCGTTGGTTGTTTGAATTGGTCATGGTATGAAAGTCTGCGGTTGTCAGTGGGACGGTCGCCCTTAATAAGGAGTTCAATGGACTTTGTGGTCCATCCACCCATTCGACAACCTGAATTTAAGACCTTCCTATCCATGGAATTCAACCTCAAGAAAATTATTAAGGCCCTCCTCCTCTCGACCTCGGAGGCCGTGTCCATAAAAGACATCCAAAAAGTCGTTCAACGCTACCATGCACAAGCCGTCCATGAGAAGAGCGAGGAAGGGGCTACACCATCGACCGAAGCGCCCGCACCATCCGAAGCTCCCGTTCAAGAAGTGATTCAAGACATCATTAACCAAGTTCCCACTTTGCTCACGGCGACCCAGATCCGTGAAGCGGTAGATATTCTCGAAGCTGAAATGCGCGACGCCAATGACTCTGCACGAATCCTCCAGGGCCCCGAAGGTTTTCGCTTAGTCATTTCTCCGGCCTACGCTGATTGGGTTCGACTTCTGCGCGGCGAACCTCGTCCGCAACGTCTAAGTCCAGCCTCCTTAGAAACTCTTTCAATCATCGCCTACCGCCAGCCTGTCACACGTCCTGAAATGGAAGCGATTCGCGGCGTCTCGGTGGATAGTGCACTCAATCGTTTATTGGAATTGGAGTTAGTATCTATCACCGGTCGTGCTGATTTACCTGGTCGTCCGATTCAATACGGCACCACCGATAAATTTTTAGATTTCACTGGTCTCCGCACTCTCGGCGAATTACCTGCGTCCGACGTTTTATCTCCTGCCCAAATCTCGGAGTGGATCACTCGTGCCACTACGCCTGTAGCGGTCGGCGACGCCGAAATGGGTTTGCCGCTTGAAGATAATTCTAGTTCGGTAAACATTGATTCAGATTCACCACCTTCTTCATGAGTTTAGACGAACATCGCAAATCCGTTGATCGCATAGACAAAGAAATTCTTCGTCTATTGGGCGAGCGTTTGCAGGTCGCTAAGGCCATCGGCGAAGCGAAGTTAAAATCCGGTGCTCCCGTTTACGCTCCACAACGTGAAGAACAAGTCCTCCGATCTTTAATTGAAGCAGCGCCCGCATTACCCGCATCGGGCATCCGTTCAGTTTTCCGCGAAATTATTTCTCTCTCCATCGGCGCACAAATGGCTAAGCCGGTGGCGTATCTCGGACCTGAAGGTTCATTCACCCAACAAGCACAAATTCGTGCCTTTGGTTCGAGCGTACCTGCCTTACCTTTAAAATCGATTGGCGATATTTTTGCAGCGGTTGAATCGGGTGAGGCCTCTTACGGTGTCGTCCCTGTCGAAAATTCTACCGAAGGTGTTGTTAGTCACTCCTTAGATCTATTAGCTGAATCTGAATTAAAAGTGGTCGCGCAAATCACCCTCTCAGTAGAACAATGCTTGATTGGTTTTGGACCACTCAACGAAATCACTCACGTACTTTCTAAAGACATCGCGCTCGCGCAGTGTCGTGGTTGGTTATCTCGTCATGTACCCCAAGCTACTTTAGTTGAAACAGAAAGCACGGCTGCCGCAGTTGAAAAAGTAATGAAAGAGCCGAAGGGTAGTGCTGCCGTTGCTGCCGCCTCTGCCGCTGAATCTCGCGGTGTTCCTATTCTCTCTCGTGGTATTCAAGATCGTCGCGATAACGCGACACGCTTCTTTGTGATTGGTACCGCCGCAAATTCTCCTGGCAGTAAGGATGAAGTAACGAGTGTAGTTTTAACTTTGAAACATCCTCCTATACAACAAAGGAAACTACGATTGATT
>JBAXIK010000022.1:0-20707 GCA_037138415.1 Opitutia bacterium
ACCAAAACTTGGGCGTGCAGTAGCGGAGCGGCGGCAATGACATTGCCACTCTTCAACGCGTCGCCGCCGTGCCAATCTGTTACCTTAACTCCGGCGCCTTTTAAAATAGGAAGTACAGGAATAAGGTCCCAAGGATTTAAAATTGGATCAGCCATCACATGGGCACGACCGCTCGCGACGAGCATATAACCGTAACCATCACCCCAAGTACGCGTGTGGGTGACTGCACTCGCTAACGAATTCCACCGGGCCTGCGGTTGATATTTTCTGATATTATCAAAATCCGATCCCACCACTACAGCGTCTTTTAAGAGAACCTCTTTAGCTCGTACAATATGACCGTTCAGTTGAGTGAAAACTCCATTGCCCATCATTCTTTCATTGAGCACGGGCTGATCAATTAAACCGAGCAGAGGCTGACCCTGATATTTCAAGCCGATTAAAATCGTGTAAAGAGGAACGCGAGAAAGAAAAGACTTTGTACCATCGATGGGATCGAGCACCCAGCAAAATTCAGCGTCGGCATTTTCCGAGCCAAATTCTTCACCTAAAATTCCGTGATTCGGATAAGCTTTTTTAATCAGAGCGCGCATGACTTCCTCCGCCTCACGGTCCGCCAGTGTCACCGGTGTTCCGTCAGCTTTGATTTCAATTGAGGTGTCTACTTGCGCATGTGCTTTTAAAATACCCGGACGAGCTGCGTCGGCTAATACCTCGGCAAACTTGAGCAGCTCTACTTGATGGGCCTCAGATAGCATCAAACAAAGGGTAAGGCGAAGAGCTCGACCCTCCAAGCGAAAACCATCAAAGATTAATCATCGTGAGCGTTTGACCCATAGAAGTGGTGCTTCAAGGTAAGGTGTGGACCCAAAAACCGACAGACTCATTACAGCAAGGCATCGGCCCAATCGTCGCCCAGTGATGTCCCAAAGTTGGGATGATTTGATTTTTCTACATTGGGCCTGCGACGCACAAGAAGTTCAATCGCGCTTACCCAAAGGACTCTTCGTCGATACTTTTGAGTCCCAAGCACACATTAGTATCGTGGGTTTTAAGATGAAACATGTGCGTCCTTTTAACTTACCTGCACTTCCCTGGTTATCATTTTTTAATGAACTCAACGTTCGCGTCTACGTCGTTGATCGCCGGGGAGTACCCGGAGTTTATTTTTTCTCATTGGATTGCGACTGCTGGCCGGCGGTTGCTATCGCTCGAAATTTTTTTAGTTTAAATTATGTTTCAACTAAAATGAATTTTCAGACTGATAAAAATAAGTATCAACTCACCGCCCAAAGAAAAGAAAGTGTACTGATTGCGCAGTACGCCTGGCAGACTAAAGATCCTGTTCACAAAGCGGTTCCCGGGACGCTGGCTTTTCATTTAACTGAGCGGTACAACTTCTTTACCGAGAAAAACGGTCAGCTCTTACGGGGGCAGGTTCATCACGAGCCCTACGAATTAATCGATGCGCATTGTACCGAATACAGTGAAGCGCCGATCGCTTGGAATAATTTTTCCAGTCCACAACGTCCGCCAGATTTAGTCCATGCTTGCCGAGGGGTTAAAATCCAAGCCTTCTCATTAGTGAAAACAGATGCGTAAGAAACTTACAGCTTATCGCCATGTCGTCTGGGATTGGAATGGCACGTTACTCGATGACACCTGGCTTTGTTGTGAGGCGCTTAATCAATTATTATCCGCAGAAAATAGGCCCCGTTTGGAAACCGAAAGATATCGAATGATTTTTGAATTCCCCGCCATCAAGGTCTACGAGAAATTAGGGTTTCCGATTACAGGTGGAAATTTCGAGGCACTCTCCGCCCGCTTCATGGATGCCTACGAAAATCAAAAATCGAAGTGCGGGCTACACTCTCAAGCGATGGAAGTCTTGAGCAGACTTTCCGGTCATGGTTTATCTCATTCAATCCTTTCAGCCTACGAACACCGGCTCTTAGAACAGACCCTCACTAATCACGACGTTGCCCATCATTTTGTTAAAATCAGTGGCAGTGGTGACATCTATGCAGGCAGCAAAGAAGATAGAGCTCGGGCTCACCTAGATGACCTCGAGCACCACCCCGATGAGGTGGTTTATATTGGCGACACCGCTCACGACCTTGATGCTGCTAAGGCGATGGGGGCAGATTGTATCTTAATTGCTCACGGCTACCAGCATCGCGACAACCTTGTAGGTCTGGGGGCAAGAGTGGTCGATAGTTTTGAAGAATTGTTAAAAGAAATCTAATAGGCCCTAGAAATTAAGTGCCTCCAAACCAATCTGGTGACTCCGTTTTTATTGCTCTCGGACGGAGCCTAGTGTTAAGTTGGCCATACCCCCAATTCTAGTCATCATGAGCGACCCCCTTACGAACTTATTCATTTTTTTAATCATCGCAGGCATCTCGATTTTTTACTTTGTTTTTAGAAAAAAATCGACGTCGTCTGGTCTCAGTGAAGAAATGGCCGACGTGCAAAATGCAGCAGCGGAAGGTTTCGGTGCTTCCGAACAGGTTTTTCCGCCCTCGGCTGAGTTCGTCGCCAAAGCACGCGTCAAGGGAATGGATGGATATAAAAGACTTTATCGAGAATCCATTGATCATCCAGAAAAATTCTGGGCCGATGAAGCTAAGGAACTTACTTGGTTTGAGCCTTGGACTAAAGTCCTCGACGAATCTAAAAAGCCTTTCTTCAAATGGTTCGTAGACGGTAAAACAAATATCTCCTATAATTGCATCGACGCGCAGATCAAAAAAGGACTCGGAGATAAAGTGGCGATTGTTTTTGAAGGTGAGCCTACCCAGAACGGAGCAGCGACCGAAGTACGCCGAATCACTTATAAAGAATTACTTGTTGAGGTGAGTCGCTTCGCCAATGTCTTAAAAGAACTAGGACTCCAAAAAGGCGACACCGTGGCGATTTACATGCCGATGGTACCTGAACTCGCGTTTGCCGTACTAGCGTGTGCACGCATTGGAGTCGTTCACTCCGTAGTGTTTGGTGGGTTTTCTGCGGAGTCGATTCGTGATCGCGTTAATGATGCTAAATCCAAAGCCGTGATTACGATGGATGGCGGATATCGTCGCGGAAAATTCTTGGCGTTAAAACAAACCGTCGATGAAGCGGTGCAAGATTGTCCAAGCTGTGAACGCGTATTAGTTTTACAACGCCACGCAGGAAAACCCGATGCAGCTTGTGCCATGAAGGCCGGGCGTGATGTTTGGTATCACGACGTCGCCTCAAAAGTCAGCAGCGATTGTCCGGCCGTTTGGCAGGAACCCAATGAAATGCTTTTTCTACTTTATACGTCAGGCTCCACCGGAAAACCAAAGGGCATCATTCACGGAACGGGCGGTTACATGCTACAAGCTTACACCACGAACAAATATGTTTTTGATTTAAGGAACGACGATTTATTCTGGTGCACAGCCGATGTGGGCTGGGTCACCGGTCATACCTACGTAGTTTACGGTCCACTTTTAAATGGTGCTTCGGTATTAATGTATGAAGGCGCGCCCGATGCCCCAGACTACAGCAGATTCTGGAAAATCGTCGAAGACCACAAAGTCACCGTCTTCTACACCGCGCCTACGGCGATTCGTGCCTTTATGAAATGGGGCGATGAGTGGGTTAAAAAACATAATCTCACCTCACTGCGCTTACTGGGATCAGTCGGTGAACCTATTAATCCCGAGGCGTGGTTGTGGTACCATCGTAACATCGGCGCTGAGCGTTGTCCGATTGTGGATACTTGGTGGCAGACTGAAACAGGCGGACACATGATTACGCCTATTCCCGGATGCACGCCCACTAAACCAGGTTCGGCTACTCTTCCCTTCTTTGGTGTCGATGCAGCCGTCTTAGATGAGCAAGGTAACGAAACCGACAGTGGTATTCTCGCGATTCGCAAACCGTGGCCAGGAATCACCCAAGGAATTTTCGGAGATGAGAAACGCTACATCGAAGCTTACTGGAGTCGCTGGAACGGTGCTTACTATTTCCCCGGAGATGGAGCGATTAAAGATAAAGACGGCTACCTCTGGATCACTGGACGTGTGGATGACGTGGTTAATGTGTCCGGTCACCGCATCGGAACCGCTGAACTTGAAGCCGTCTTCATCGAGAACGAAGCCGTCGCGGAATCAGCCGTGATTGGTGTTAAACATGAACTTAAAGGCCAAGGCTTGATGGCGTTCGTCATTCTCAAATCTGCCGCCGCTAAAACGGTAAATGAAGAAACCTTAGCTAAAACACTGAATGGCATGGTCGACACCAAAATCGGGAAATTTGCCCGACCAGAAAGAATTGTGTTCGTGTCTGATTTGCCCAAAACTCGCTCAGGTAAAATCATGCGTCGATTACTACGAGATATTTCCGAGGGCCGAGAATTAGGAAATGTCTCTACCCTAGCTGATCCTGCGGTCGTGGAATCGATACGTAATAAATTTAATAATAAATAAGATGAAAAAAATCCTCTCCCTACTTTTAGTCTTTATCACGTCGCAGGTCTTTGCGCTTGGTGTGGGCGACAAAGCCCCGGCCACCCGTCCGAAAACTCAAATTAAAGGCGAAGCGGTCAAGTCATTTGAAAAAGGTAAGCTCTACATTTTTGAATGCTGGGCGACGTGGTGCCCTCCGTGTGTAGCCTCCATTCCTCACCTCACTGAGTTGAATCAAAAAATGGGGCCGAAGGGTGTGGTGATTACGGGAGTGAATGTTTGGGATGGTGAAAAAAATCCTGAAGCCGCCAAGAAAGTAAAAGATTTCGTTAAAGCGCAGGAGGATAAGATGTCTTACGCCGTTGCAATCGGTGGAGATAAATTTCTGAGAGATTGGCTCGAAGCGGCCAAAGTTGACGGCATTCCCCACGCCTTTGTAATCAATGGTGAAGGAATTATTGTTTGGATGGGACATCCGATGGAATTAAACGAAAAAATGTTAGGGGATTTTCTGACCGGTACGAAAAATCCAGAACCCGAGAAAAATAAATCGGAAAAAAAAACTAAAGACGGAACCGTAAAGGACGAAACGAGTTCAGCATTAGAAAAATTAGGTGAAGCACTGAATAAAAAGAACTGGGACTTGGCCGAAAAAAATCTGCCTGAAGCCTTGTTGACTCTTAATGCAAGAGATCAGGCTAACCTTAAGGAGTCGGTAGAATCGATTATTGCGCTAGGTCGCGGTGACCCATCGAAGATCAATGTCATGTACGAGAAATCTGCCCAAGAGCATAGCGATAATGCAGAGGTACAAAACGAAATCGCCTGGGACCTTTTAACCAATCCGCGTTTTGGTAAAAATATAAATTTAGTACTAGCTGAAAAATGTGCTGTTCAAGCAGTCGCCCTCACTAAAGAAGAAGAGTCTGATAAATTAGATACTCTTGCCCGGGTTCGCTGGTTGCAGGGCAAAAAAGATGAAGCGATTAAATTACAGGAGAAGGCTATACGTAAAGCCACGTATTTAACCCTCAAAGAAGAGTTACAACTCACACTTGATTCACTACGCAAGGGAGTATTACCTCCTGGTGACCCAATCGACATCGCAGAATAATTTTATGGAAAGTAAAAGTCTCATCGAAAAAGCCCATTCGGCTCTCCACTTACGTTTACTTTCCCTCCAGCAAAGAATTATTAATCATCATGCGGGTACGGTGATTGTTATTGGCGGTGGTGATCGCTTAGCGGCATCGGAACTAGCCAATCAACTGACCGAGTGGCTCGACTCTCGTCTTGTACGAATTTGTGCTCCCGACACATCACTTCCTGAAAACAAACTCCGTCCCTTTCTCTGGCCTTACTGGAACTTAGCACCCGCCCAAGGTCGCATTACGATTATCGTGGGCGATTGGACAACTCGTTCCGTGGTAGCCTCAATCAATGGAGAACTCAAAGGGGATGCCCTACGCTCACGTTTAAAGAGTATTAAAAATTTCGAAGATATGCTCGTCGCTAGTGGAATAGCGATGGCCAAGGTCTGGATTGATACACCCGAAAAAATTCTCAAGAAACGACTGAGTGAAGCGGAAGATACTGATGCCGAGGGCTGGGTGGTCTCAGCCAGAGACTTACTCATTGGAAAAAAGAAAAATCATCCACACGTTAAAACCATTAGGACGACTAGCTCGGGCAAAGGACTTCCCTGGAAAGTCATCAATGGGTCAGACTCCAAGCGTCGCAATTTAGTAGCCGGAAAATATATCGCGGACCAATTAAATAGCGGCCTGCGTCGAAAAATTACCAAGGTCAGTAAGCCCAGCAATCGACCACGGGGACTTTTAGAGAGTGCAACCGCACATCCCGTTTTAGATAAAAAAGACTACAGTCAACAAATTGCCAAACTTCAGTGGCGACTCGGACGACTCACTCGAATTGCCGCCAAGCGAGGAATTTCAACCTTGGTGGTGCTCGAAGGTGTTGATGCCGCTGGCAAAGGTGGAGTCATCCGACGACTCGCAGCCAAACTGGATGCAGCCCATTATCACGTTCATCCCATTCCCGCACCCACACCCGAAGAAAAGTCTCGTCACTATTTATGGCGATTCTGGGTACGCGTCCCGCCCTATGGCCACATGGCTATCTTTGATCGTTCGTGGTACGGTCGGGTAATTGTGGAACGTGTCGAAGGCTTTTGTCGTACCGATGAATGGGCACGAGCTTATAGTGAAATTAATGATTTCGAAGCGCGCCAAGCGGAAGTGGGATCCATCGTACTTAAATTCTGGATTCACATCTCTAAAGAAGAACAACTTCGGCGATTCCAAGAACGAGAAAAATCTCCACACAAACGTCATAAAATGACTAAAGAAGATTATCGGAATCGTAAAAAGTGGGATGACAATCAACGCGCCGCCGAAGATATGATTGTGCGTACAGATACGCCTCACGCCCCATGGATTGTCATACCCGCTAACGATAAACGCTACGCTCGAGTCGCTGTGCTTAAGGCGCTTTGTCGCGCTCTAGCCGATCGCCTAGATTAATCCATTCCTCAATCCAACGTAAATGCGGCCCAGTGATGGCCGCTTTTTTTATGTGCTTAAGCGCAACCCATTCCAAGGTAGGTTGTTTTTTTATCTTCAGACGTATACTCGAATTTAGACTAATTAGATTTATATTTTCTTCATACATCACACTTCCAATCGTGCGACGACGCACCCAGCTTCTTTGAGATTTAAAATCATTGTTCAGAAAATCAACTTCGGGGATTTCGGCCATACCCGCGAGGCGTTTTACGTTCGACGGGTTTCTTCGTAATAATAATTTATCTCGATCAAAAATAAGCGCACGGTGAACGATGGCTTGCTGGCGTTTTTTAGGGGCAAAGCGTGGAAGACTTTCGGCCACATTTTCTTTTTTTGCCCGACACCACTGCGCCACAGGACAAGTCGCACAACTGGGATTAGCTTTACGACAAACCAGCGCACCGAGTTCCATCATCGCTTGATTAAAATCTCCAGGCTGCTGCACATCGACTAGGTGATTAGCTAACGGCGTAAAATATTTAACAGCGGTAGATCCATCGCTAAAAACTTTTTGCACTCCAGCAACGCGAGCCAGTACTCGCACAACATTTCCATCGACGACCGCAACGGGCTCATTGTAGGCGATACTTGAAATAGCTGCGGCAGTGTACGGTCCGATGCCTTTAAATTTCTGCCATTCAGTCGCGGTCTTTGGTAAAACTTTTAATTGAGAAATTTCGATAGCACAGGCTCGTAAATTTCGTGCTCGGTTGTAATAACCCAAACCAGCCCAAGAGGCCAAAACATCTGATTCTTTGGAACGTGCCAAATCCTTAAAGCCCGGCCACTTTTTGACCCAGCGGTTAAAATAAGGAATAACCGTCGCGATTTGCGTCTGTTGACACATCAATTCCGAAACCACGGTGCGATAAGCAGAAACTTTTTCGCGCCAAGGCATAGGTCGGCGATGCTTTACAAACCACACTAACAGGGCCTTACGAAACTTAAGGGCATTATTGGCTGAAATTATTTCACGCAAAGGCATGGGAAGGGGCTGGATTTAAATACGAAGTACAGTAAAAGTAATCGCAATGGCAAAAAAGACCAAGCAGGACTCCGAAGAAAATCCCAAGAAGGTGGCGATGCACACTCTTAAGCTCGATGCCGCCCAAGCGGAAAAACTTAAAGCCATCTTAATCGGAAAAGGCTGGGTATCGGCCGTCGTGGATCATGCCGCGTTTGCTTACAAAGGACCGAGCTGCAATATAGTTCATTATAAATCCGGTAAGTGCGTGATCTCAGGTAAAGGCACCGAAGAATTTGTGAAATTCACTTTGGAGTCAGAAGTCACTGGCCAAGCCTTACTCGGCTACGAGGAGGAATTAAATCCTGAGTGGTTTGAGGAACATGCCGGACTCGATGAGTCGGGCAAGGGTGACTTGTTTGGACCCGTGGTGTCTGCCTGTGTCATCGCTACAGGCGAGATGACGCGCGAATGGATTAAAGCCGGAATTAAAGATTCTAAAAAATTAACTGATACAAAAATTGCTGAACTTGAAAAAGTCATTCGAGGAACTCCCGGCGTCGCCGTAAAAACTACTTTTGCGAGAATGTCTAAATACAATGAACTGCACTCTCGCTTCGGCAAAAATCTCAATCGTTTACTCGGCTGGATGCATGCCACTTCCTGCGAAGAGGCTTTAAAGGATTACGAACTTCTTCATGGACGTCGACCCAGCTGGGGCCTACTCGATCAATTTTCTGAAGAACCGATTGTACAAAATGAGTTGGAGCGTAAAAAAGTTGTTTTTGATTTAAGAATGCGCACCAAAGCGGAGTCCGATCCGGTCGTTGCTGCAGCCTCGATTATTGCCCGCGCAACTTTTGTACGAGAACTCGATCGTCTTTCCGCCGATGGTGGCGTCCGATTACCTAAAGGCTCAGGAGCTGAAGCCAAAGAAGCGGCCATCGAACTGGTGGGACGATTAGGACCAGCCATTTTAGTAAACTTTGCTAAACTCCATTTTAAAACTGCCTACGAGGCCCGCGGGCTTGAGCCCCCTGCCCCCAAGCCCTTCAAGGGCCGCAAGAAAGCGGATTAAACTGTGGCGTCTCTGGCTACATTCGACCGCAAAAAAGGTAATGGAAGACCAGGGATTGCGGGTCTGGATGAAGCCGGGCGAGGATCACTTTGCGGCCCCGTCGTAGCCGCGGCGGTTTTACTCGATGCTGGATTCTACGGAGAGTCCACTTGGCTTCGGCGACTCAAAGGCGCTAACGATTCAAAAAAACTTTCACCCTCAAAACGGAGTGACCTACATCAAATGATTTTCGAGATGCATGAAGAAGGAAAACTCAAAGCGGTTTGGGCGGAAGCCTCAGTGATGGAAATTTCTGCCCACAATATCCTCGGAGCAACCCGTATCGCGATGGGTCGATGCATGACGAGTTTAGCACAAGGCAGCCTGGCTCCGCTATTTCCCGCTGCCGGAACCGAAGGCGAATTGTTCGGATGGCGTGATGAGAAGAATTTTTTAGTACTCGTTGATGGCCTACCCTTGCGCCCCTTCACCTGGGCACATGAGGCCGTTAAACAAGGTGATGGAAAAAGCCTCGCCATTGCCCTCGCATCTATCGTCGCAAAAGTAGAACGTGATAAATTATTAATTAAGATGGAGGAGAGGTATCCCGAGTATGGCTTTGCGACACATAAAGGTTACGGCACACCTGAACATGTAAATGCACTACGAAAATATGGGCCCTGCCCTGAGCATCGTGATTTATTTATTCGAGGAATTTTAGCAGGCGAGGATCCGCCGCCCGACTCACATCTGGAATTTGATTTTAATTAAATCGCAACGGCATCGACCAAGAGCCACGCCCAAGTCGCCACCACGCCGTCCGATTTAGGATGTAAGCGGTCATAGTCTTTAATCAGCGACTTTAAATTACCAGCCGACAGGCGAGGTGCGCCCGTGACACCACTGCCGTGTAATGCTCTAAATAAATCAATCGATGAAGGATAAATTTCCTGCGATTCCAAAACGCCATGGGCGCGGACATCAAATTGAGCGTGTTGTAAAATTTGTAGCCACTGATCTTCGTCGCGCCAATGCAAGGGTCCCTCGCCCATCAAGTCACGAAGTTCAAATAAACAAGGGTCACAGGGGACACCTAGGAGCAAACGCCCCTGGTCTGGCAGAGCATCGTTCCAGTTACGTAAAACCGCTACAGGGTCGGGCGCCCAATGCAATAGACCGGATGATGCCAAAGCTTTCGCTTTGGGTATTTTTGTAAAAGCATCACGCACCTTCCAATCAGCCAGTGGGGCATTTTGCTGACCCAGTTGCACCATCGAAGGAGAGTTATCAGTAGCTTCGACGGAGGCACCTTGAACCAATAATGCGTTCGTTAAAAAACCAGTACCTGCGCCCAACTCAGTAATTTCAGCACCACGGGGAAAGGGAGCAAAAGCAGCTAAGGCTTCAGCGAAACGACGCTGGGGAGCAGCGTGTTGATCATAGGTGTGTGCACGTTCGTTGAAGCGCATGAGTTAATTTATGTTATCAGCGAAAAAATCGCTGAGGTTATGCCCTAAGCCATCTACAATCTGACAGCCGACGATTGATTGGCAAACTCCGTCAGGGTTTAATAATAAATCCTCCGAACCCACATAGGCTTCCCAGCAACTGGGCAATCCTTGGCGACAAAAACTAATCAGCGAAATTCCTGCGGGTTGAGATAAAATTTCTAAACCTTTTAAAAGATTTTCTGATTCATAGGGCGTCTCGGAAATATTAGAAGGCGGTAGCCCAGCCCGATTTCGAAAATCGGCCAACGCACTCACTGAATCTGTTTTAACTAAACGACTCAACCAACGCACCTGCGTCTCACTGACTTTTCCACATTTTGAGTGTTCGCTACAGAACGAAGTAAAGGGTGCTACAAGCAAAGCCTTAGCGGGCAACTTAACGCCCCGAGAAGCGGCCTCTAAAATTAAATGAGCACCCAAAGACCAACCAATCACCATGTCGCAGCCCATAAGGTTTTCCGCTGCCCCCACGACCGGTGGATAAATTAAATGTTCAGCAGCGGGCGCATGACTCACGGCCAAGGGTCGCATTTCTTCCAGTGAAATTCCCCATCCGCCAATCCATCCAATTTTCATAGGGTTACCCCTTTCAGTGTAGAAATAAATTTTTCGAGGTGCGTTGAGTTTAATCCTCTGCGCAGGGAAATTCTGATGCGAGCAGTGTCCACGGGCACCGTGGGTGGACGAATCACCGAAACAATAAATCCAGCAGATCTTAAAGCTACCGCATAATGCTGAGTCTTTTTTACCTCACCTATAATTAAAGGAATAATGGGCGAATGAAAATCGGGCGCGGTAAATCCTGCCATTCGCAGAGCTGCCCGCCAGTCTCGAGAAAGTTGATGTAATTGGGCACGCTCGTTAGTTAAACTTTTTGTCCGTGTAATCGCAGCCAATCCTGCGGCTACGGATGCCGGATTAAGATAAGTGGAATAAATAAACTCCGCGGCGAAATTGATGATCATGTTCTTAATAAGAACATCATGACATAAAACATAGGCACCCTGTGATCCGAGCGCCTTACCTAAGGTGCCCACGACAATATCAGCTGCCGCTCGCACACCCTGCTCCTCCTGCATGCCTGAGCCAGTTTGCCCGTGCCAACCTGTAGCGTGAGCTTCATCTAATACCCAACAAAAATTATAACGCTCTTTGAGTTTCGAAATTCTTGATAAGTCAGGGCAATCGCCGTCCATCGAGTAAACACTTTCGGTCACCACAAACACGACCGCATCACTTTCTTTAGATTCCTCTAACATCGATTCCAATGTATCTAAATCGTTATGCGGAAACCGACGGAGCGTGGCTTCGGATGATAAAATTCCTTCCAACATACTCGCATGAATTAACTTATCGGCCAAAACGATGTCCCCTTTTTGCGGTAAGCCGCCCAGCACAGCCGTGTTTGCCGAAAATCCGGTATTTAAAATAAGTCCATGAGCATAACCATGCCACTGAGCTAAAATTATTTCCAATTCCTGGTGTAATGAAGTATAGCCAGTAACCAAGGGTGAAGCCGAAGCCGAAGCTCCCCATTGTTTCAAAGCCGAAATGGACGCCGCGATGACTTCACCGTCGTGACTTAAATTAAGATAATCATTATCCGCTAAGTTAATTTGTGAATCGTTGGCGAATCGAACCTTCAAAGTGCGCAAAAGCCCATCCGCTTCACGCAGGGCGAGAACTTTCTCCATCCGCTGAAGCAACTTTCGATTCATGACCAAAATTCGGGATTAAAAATTACTTTCTTATTTTGGTAAGAGGACTCTCCGGCTATTGAAATCTTAGATTGTTTAATCCCCGTGCGATTGGCTTGAGCGGTTTCAGGTGAAACGGTGCGACTTACCGTATTTAACCAAACACCCATGCGTCCGTTATATTTTCTTTTTAAATAAGCGACGGAAAGTCGGGCCTGATTGATTGCACCGAGTCTATCTTCTACCACGATAATCACTGCATCGGGTTTAATAGTCTGTGCAAAATCAGTCCAATCTAAGCCAAGCGGATCAATGGGAACTGCTAAACCACCCGCTCCTTCAATGATTTGATGATCAGCTGGTGGCACCACACGATAAGCTTTAACAATATTCTGAAGTGATAATTTTTTTCCTGATTGGGCTGCGGCTACTAAGGGTGCTTGAACTGGTCCAAACGAAAAAAGTGTAATCGGGGTCGCCCAATCTCCTGCAGCTTGAGGTGCATCGGCTGGTCTCCCAGCAGTTACTCCCGACTCTACAGGCTTAATCACCTGAGTATTACCTAATTCAGATAACTCACGAGCCAACAAACCTACGACATTAGTTTTACCAATGCCGGTATCACTGCCTGTGATAAAAATGACAGCCACGATTAGTGATTATGCGAACAGCCACAATCGTCGGAAGATTCTCCGTCGGTCGTAGTGTTCATTAATTCTTCAGGATTCGGCCAGCCTGCAGCTTGCGCCTGGGAAGGACTGATTTCACCGCGGTGAACGCGACGAGCCTCATCGGGATGTAAGGGGTGTAAGCCTAAACGCTTCATCAGGTTCATATCCTCTTCGATGTCGGGATTACCCGTGGTCAAAAGTTTTTCTCCCAAGAAAATAGAATTCGCTCCCGCTAAATAACACAGCGCTTGGGTTTCTGGATTCATATTCGCACGACCAGCCGAGAGTCGGACCATCGCCTTGGGCATTAAAATGCGAGCGACCGCAATGGTGCGGACGAATTCAATCGAATCTACAAATTTTCTTCCAGCTAAGGGTGTGCCTTCAACAGCAACGAGCGCGTTGATCGGAACGGAGTCTGGCTGCGGATCCATATTCGCTAATTCAACAAGCATCTTAAGACGGTCATCGACGGTTTCGCCCATGCCAATAATTCCGCCCGAACAAACTTCTAAACCTGCTTTGCGAACATTGGATAAAGTCTGGAGACGGTCATCATAGGTTCTGGTGGTAATGATTTTCGCGTAATGCTCGCGAGAGGTATCGAGGTTGTGATTATAAACATCGCAACCGGCTTGCTTGAGACGCACCGCTTGAGGCTCCGACAACATTCCAAGCGTACAACAGACTTCGAGGCCTAATTCTTTCACACCCGAAACGGTTTTCAGCACGCTATCAAATTGTTTTCCATCGGACACTCTGCGCCAAGCTGCACCCATACAGAAACGTGAAGCTCCGCCCAACTTCGCACGACGTGCATCCACGAGGATGGTTTCCGTTTCCATCAATGATTCGGCTTCAACGAAGGTATTGTGGTGAACCGACTGAGGACAGTAGGCGCAGTCTTCCGGGCAGGCACCCGTCTTGATCGACTTGAGCGTACAGAGCTGCACGCCAGCAGGATCTTGGTTGGCTTGGTGTGCCTCCTGAGCCTTGAAAATCAAGGTATTGAGAGACAAATCATAGAGGGCACGGGCTTGAGTGTGGTTAGTCATAATATTATTAAAGATTGGGAATTACATCGTCCATCGCTCGTCGTACCGCTTGTACGAGGTGAGTAACTTCAGAGGATTGAATAGAAATCGGCGGAACAAATAAAATGGAATCACCGAGTGGTCGAATCACGAGTCCATGACGACGTGCTGCTAAGGCGATTTGATATCCCACGCGCATATCCACGGTCCAACTTTTTGCGGATGCATCAGCGGGTTTAAAATCAACCGCACCGGTTAATCCATACTGACGATAAGTTGAAATATTGGGATGATCAGAAAAATTCTTTTGGATTTCCTCTCCCAGTTGCTGTGCACGTTCAGCGATTTGCCCTGAGGAAATCATAGGGCGAAGTTTTTTTAATGAAGCCAAGGCAACGGCACAGCCTAGAGGATTTCCCGAAAAGGTATGGCCGTGAAAAAAGGTGCGGCCTTCGGAAAACTCACCCTGAAATGCTTCATAAATTTTCTCCGAGGTTAATGTAGCAGCCAAAGGTAAATATCCGGCGGCTAATCCTTTGGCTAAGCAAAGAAAATCGGGAACTACACCCTCCTCTGTACACGCAGTCAATGAACCCAGTCGCCCAAAGCCGGTGAAAACTTCATCGAGGATTAAATGTACATCGTATTGCTTACAAAGTTGCGCCACAGCTTTAACGAATCCAGCTGGCTGTTGATGCATTCCCGCGGCGCCTTGGACGCGCGGTTCAAGAATAAGCGAAGCGGTCTGCGCGGCTTGAGATTTTAAAATGTTTTCTAATGCTTGAAGCGATGGGCTTGCATCTGAAAATTTAATATTACCTGCACATTCTTCATGGCGAGGTGCTTCAAAGATCCGAGAAGAAAAAAGCCAGGGAGTGAAACGTTTATGGAAGGTGCGGTTATCGCCTACGGACATTGTTCCGAAGGTGTCGCCGTGATAGGCGCCGGACATGGAAATTGCTCCGCGTTTTTCGGAGTGACCAGTTAACTGCCAAAACTGAAATGAAAGTTTAAGGGCGACCTCAACCGCGTTACTCCCGTTGTCGGTAAAAAAACATCGGGGAAGTTGTCCGTTAGTTAGTCCGGCTAGTTCTTCAGCCAGCTCAGTCGCAACGGGATGATTCAACCCTAATAAAGTAACATGCGCTAATTGGTGTAACTGTTTCTCGAGGGCGGCATTTAATTCCGGATCGTTGTGACCGTGAACATTGGTCCAGACTGAGGCATTTCCGTCTAAGTATTTACGACCTTCAGTGTCGATTAACCACGAACCCTCACCGCGCACTAAGTGCAGACGCGGATTTGCCTGATACTCCTTCATCTGAGTAAAAGGATGCCACGCGTGTTTGCTGTCCGCTAAATCAATAGCATCGGTCGAGCGACTGGGTGCTGGTGAGGCAGAGGACACCCCCAATAACTAAGCCTAAAATCGCCTATTGTTAAGCCTTAAGTCTTCGCAGGTTAACAATGAACAATATTTATAAATACTTGCTTATAAGTAACTTATGAATTTATTCGAAATCGTAAATCTTCACCGAAGACCAAAATGTCTTACACGACTGGACGAAATCCACGTGAATGGGGTCGACCTGGTAGGCGTCGTGTTCGGCCTGACTTTTGAAAATAAACATTTCCGCGAAGTCATACGAGGTATCGACAATCGGACGATCGGACGGTGTGGGGCGTCCGATATAACAGGACGTGATGGATTTAATTTTGTCCAAGCCTCTCAATTTAGTTTCGAACTGTGCGCGCTCAGCAGGTGTGAGATCTTTGCGTAGATAGAAAAAGACGAGGTGGTGAAACATACGACAAAATTAGTTTAATAAAGTGCGACTGTGAAGCCTGAAATGCCTTTCCTTGCCAAGTCATAGGTGTGGCTCATTGTCACGGCAGATTAAATGCAAAACCTACACTCTATTTTTCCAGAGCTTAATGAGGCGCAGTGGGCAAAATTAACCGAAATGGCGGCGCTCCATCGTGAATGGAATGAAAAAATTAATTTAGTATCGCGTAAAGACATCGAAAACCTTGAGCGACATCACTATGCCCCCTCTATTGCGGCGATTAAATTTTTGAAGCTCCAAGCGGGAGCAAAAATCATTGATGTAGGCACTGGTGGCGGTTTTCCGGGATTAGTCTTAGCCGTCCTTTATCCCACCGCTGAATTTACCTTGGTCGATTCCGTTGGTAAAAAAATATTAGTGGTGGAGGATATCGTTAAACGTCTGAATCTCAAAAATGTTCAGCCAGTAGTCGCTCGCGCCGAAACACTCAGTCATGATCACGACTTTATTATGGGTCGGGCCGTAGCAGATCTTCGTACTTTCGTCCATCAGACCAAACAGCTCATTATTCATGGCGTGAAAAATTCTTTACCTAATGGTATTCTCTATTGGCAAGGCGGCGACCCCGCCGTGGAAAAAGCCGACTCAGGCATCAGCCCTTTCTTCAGTTTCGAACTCCGTCCCTTACTTTGGAATGATGAGAAATTTGAGGGAAAACGTATTGTTTTATACCGCTCGCAAGATTTGCCGAAGTGCAAAAAGCCCGATTTGCCAGCATGACACAAGAGTTACCGTCTGTGCCTTGACCCTCGCCTAGATAATCTCACGGTAAAACCAATGTCATTTAAGCTGCTACCCTATACCAAAACCGGCGAAAGCCTGGTAGGGCTGTTGCGTCAACGTATTGTCTTTTTGGACGGCGCAATGGGGACAATGATTCAACAATTAAAACTCACGGAAGAGGATTATCGGGGAACGCTTTTTGCCAATCACCCTGGCGAATTGAAAGGTAATAACGACTTACTCGTTTTAACCAAACCTGAGGCTATTTTACAAATCCACCGCGACTACCTCGAAGCAGGAGCCGATATTTTAGAAACGAATACTTTTAATGGTACTTCCATTGCGATGGAAGACTACAAGATGGGTCACTTGGTTCGTGATTTAAATACGGCGGCGGTAAAAATCGCCAAACAAGCGTGCGACGAAATTAAAGCGAAATCGCCCGGTCGACTGTGCTTCGTGGCAGGCGCGCTCGGTCCGACCAATAAAACATTGTCGATGTCGCGCGATGTGAACGACCCGGGAAAACGCGATATCACTTTTGTTGAATTAAGAGACTCTTATCGCGAACAGGTGGATGCATTAATCGATGCGGGCGCCGACCTTTTACTTTGTGAAACGGTTTTTGATACGCTGGTTCTAAAAGCAGCGCTCTTCGCCATCGATGAAGCCTTCGAAGCACGGGGATATCGTTTACCATTGATGATCTCGGGTACGATTACCGATGCATCGGGACGCACACTCACAGGTCAGACTACCGAAGCGTTCTGGAATTCCGTACGCTACGCTCATCCCATCAGCATCGGCATGAACTGTGCGCTCGGCGGAGAACAGATGCGCCCACACATCGACGAACTTTCGCGTAAGTCAGAAATTTACGTCTCTTGTTATCCTAATGCGGGATTACCAAATCCACTTTCGCCGACTGGATTTCCTGAAGGCCCAGAAGATACTGCTGCCATCTTAGAAACCTTTGCTCGTGATGGACTCGTTAACATTGTCGGTGGTTGTTGCGGCACTACACCTGCACACATCGCCGCGATTAAACGCCGCGTCGAAAAATATTCTCCACGCGTAGCACCCGTCAGCTCGCCTGCGTTACGACTATCAGGACTCGAGGCACTGAATGTCGTCGGTGGCGCTCAATCATTTGTAAACATCGGCGAACGGACGAACGTAGCCGGATCGCCTAAATTTAAAAAGCTCATTGAAGATAATGATTATCGCATGGCGATTACGGTGGCAAAACAACAAGTCGAAGCGGGCGCTGGTATTATTGATGTTAATTTCGATGCGGGTCTGCTTGATGGTAAAGCGGCGATGATTAAGTTCCTCAACTTGATTGCGACGGAGCCTGACATTGCCCGTGTGCCCGTGATGATCGATTCATCAAAATGGGAAATTCTTGAAGCCGGCCTACAATGCGTACAAGGCAAAGCCGTAGTTAACTCAATTTCATTAAAAGAAGGCGAAGAGACTTTCGTCCGCCAAGCGAAACTCTGTAAACGTTACGGAGCCGCGATGGTTGTGATGGCGTTTGATGAGAAAGGTCAGGCCGCCACGTTTGAAGACAAAGTCAGAATTTGTCAGCGAGCCTATAAAATTCTGACCGAGCAAGCGGGTGTTGATCCTCAAGACATTATTTTCGATGCGAATATTCTAACTGTTGCTACAGGCATGAAGGAGCACGACAGTTATGCCCTCGATTTCATCAATGCGGTGCGTGAAATTAAGAAAGTTTGTCCGGGCGTAAGAACTTCGGGTGGACTCTCCAACGTGTCGTTCTCGTATCGTGGGAATAATCCCGTCCGCGAAGCGATGCACTCGGCCTTCCTCTATCATGCAATCGCCGCAGGTTTAGACATGGCGATTGTGAATGCGGGAATGCTTGAAGTTTATACGGACATTGATCCTAAACTCAAGGAGCTCGTCGAAGATGTTATTTTAAATCGGAATGCACAAGCGACGGAACGACTCACCGAAGCAGCGCCCTCTTTTTCGGGAACGAAAACCGAAGTTGATCATTCCAAAAAGAATGAATGGCGAAACCTCTCGACTGAAAAAAGAATTGAACACGCCCTAGTTAAGGGTGTGGAAGATTTTATTGTCGCGGATACCGAAGAGGCCCGCCAAAAACTCGGTCGCCCTCTACTCGTCATCGAAGGACCACTCATGGACGGCATGCGCGTGGTGGGGAAACTTTTCGGCGAAGGTAAAATGTTTTTACCGCAAGTGGTGAAATCAGCGCGCGTCATGAAAACTGCAGTGCGACACCTAGAGCCCTTCATGGCTGATGAAAAGTCTGATGGTTCGCAACAGGGTAAGTTTCTCATCGCAACTGTACGAGGCGACGTCCACGACATCGGTAAAAATATCGTGGGTGTAGTATTGGCGTGTAATAACTACGCGGTAACCGATTTAGGAGTGATGACTTCTTGTGAAAAAATTATCGAAGAAGCTCGTAGACTTAAACCCGACTTCATTGGCCTTTCGGGATTAATCACCCCGTCGCTGGATGAAATGGCGGCCGTCGCTAAAGAATTAAAGCGTTCTGGTTTCACCACCCCTTTATTAATCG
Source organism: Opitutia bacterium (assembly GCA_037138415.1). GTDB lineage: Bacteria > Verrucomicrobiota > Verrucomicrobiia > Opitutales > UBA953 > UBA953. The sequence continues at coordinate 19,104 of JBAXIK010000022.1, forward strand.
GTGGCGCCACTACTTCCGAAGATCACACGGCGATCAAACTCGCCCAGCATTACGACGGACCCGTGGTGCACGTGAGCGATGCCTCATTAGTCACCGGAGTCTGTAGCGACTTACTCAATCCACAGAAAAAAACGGCGTATGTTGAATCACTCAAGGAAAGTCAGCTGAGCAAGCGTGAGGCCTATGAGAAAAATCAACCTGCCGAAATTATTCCCTTAGCTGAAGCTCGACAAAAAAGCCTCCAACTTAATGCGCCGCTCCAACCAGCACCGAAAAAATCGGGCGTAACCCTGTTTGAGCGAATCGATGGCGCGTCCGTCGCAGCCATGATCGATTGGACACCTTTCTTTGTGACTTGGAGCTTAAAAGGTACCTTCCCTAAAATATTTAATTCGGAAAAATACGGAACCGAAGCGCGTAAATTATTTGATGATGCACGTAGGGAGCTCGATTTATTAATTAAAGAGAATCGTTTTCATCTTAGAGGCGTCGCCGGAATCTGGTCAGCTCGCCGAGTGGGCGATGATGTCGCTGTGTATGAAAACGAATCACAGAAAAAAGAAATTGGGAAATTCCATTTCCTAAGAGACCAAAAGAAGCGCCCACAGGTAAAAACCTGTCGCTCGCTCGCTGACTTCATCTCCGCTGAGCCTGGAGATCACATCGGGGCGTTTGCGGTATCTGCGGGACAAGAAATCGAAACCTACGCCGCATCATTTAAGGAAAAAGATCCTTATCGTCATATTCTTATCCAGGCTATTGCTGATCGACTGGCCGAAGGTTGCGCCGAGTGGTTACACTGCGAAGTGCGTAAGAATCTCTGGGGCTATGCTCCCGATGAAAGTTTAACGGTCGAAGAATTAGTAGACGAGAAGTATGCGGGTCGTCGACCTGCCGCAGGCTATCCCGCCTGTCCTGAGCACACCGAGAAAGGTGAAATCTGGAGACTACTCCAAGCCGATCGCATCGATTGCACCTTAACCGAATCATTTGCCATGAATCCAGCGGCGTCTGTGTCGGGTATTTATTTTGGCAATCCACAGGCCATTTACTTCGATGTCGATTCACTCGGTCGCGACCAAGTGGAAGATTACGCGAAGAGAAAAGGCTGGTCGGTAGCCGAAGCCGAGAAATGGTTGGCCCCAGTTTTAGGATATAAAACTTAATGAACGAATCCGAGCTGCAGAATATTTTGGAGAGCTTGGACGCAACTCAAGTTCAAGCCGTGCAACGTTTTTTTGGTAAAAATACAAATCTGCAGAATGCCGTCACCACCATCGACCAGGGTGATTGCGAATGGATTGAGTGGTTTAAGGCGATGGCCGTATTACAGCTTTGGCTTGAATTAAAAAAACAAGATTATCCGCTTGAACGAAAGCTGGGGTATCTGAGTTGCACCGTTGATGCCTTCAAGAATACGCCAACCATCATGCGCCCAAAACTCGGTGAAGCGACTGAACGCATGCTGGCTCAATACGGATTTAGTGATCAGTAATGTCTACCCCTCAACGCATTTTAGTGATTGGGGGTGGCGCGGCGGGATTCTTTGCGGCAATTACCAGTGCCGAAAAAGCAGATACCCAAGTATTTCTGTACGAAGCCAC
>JBAXIK010000023.1:0-20312 GCA_037138415.1 Opitutia bacterium
AGCTTTATATATCAATTTAATTGAAGATGCCGCTGCGCCCTTAAACGCCGATCAGCGTAACGGATTTTCGGAAGCAGCAGGAATTTGGGAAAGTCGCATCAGCAGCAACGTCACCGTTAATATTAAAGTAGGTATGGTCAGTCTTTCATCGAACATCATCGGGCAAGCGGGCTCCGCGTGGTATGATGCCTCATACGCAGACTTCAGAACATCGGTCGCACAAAAAGCGACGAGCACAACCGACGCAGCCTTTCTCGCCACCCTACCCACCGGCAATTCATACACGCGGTTAATCAATCAAACTAACGACACTCCGGGAGCCGACCCCTATGCGACCTGGGTAGATACCCAGTCGAAAATTTATATTAATGGCGGCAACGCCAAGGCACTCGGTCTACTATCCGCAACCAACGCAGGTTTAGATGCTTTGATTCAATTTAATACCGGTTTTGCTTTTGATTACAATCGATCCAATGGCATCACTAATAACCAAATGGATTTCGTTGGCGCAGCCGCACACGAAATTGGACATGCGCTTGGCTTCATGAGCATCGTGGACGATGTCGATACCTATGGCGGCAACGCTGTAGACTTTCTAAACTTACCGATGGACTTTATGCGCTACTCCGCGTCGAGCTTTGCACTCGGCATCTCCGATGTCTCCGCTGGAACTGTAGCGAAGTTTATTTATATCAACGGTGAAGCCATTCCGATGTCTCTCGGATCAAACATTGGCGACGGACAACAAGCCTCACACTTTTACGTAATAGGAAATCTAGGTATTATGGCACCCACCGCCTCCTATGGCCAAAAACTCGCTCTTTCGAAAAATGATCTTCTCGTCATGGATTCCATTGGGTGGGAACTCTCAGCTTTAGGACGCTCAGAAATACCCGAACCCTCAACTTATGGCCTCTTTGTGGGGGCACTTTCACTCGCAATAGTCTGTATTCGCAGAAAATCTAAACTTATCACTCGTGACGGTGTTTAAATACGAGTAACCTACTTTACTAAAATAAAACATGAATCCCCTACTCAAAAGAATCCTCATTATTGTCGGCGTCATTCTCGCCATACTCGCTATCGCAGCCCTAGTTATTAAAGGCGTACGTGGTCGTGGAAAATGGAACAAGAAACACGAACGTCAAAGCGAACAATCCTGCTGCTGCAAGTGCTGCTCTTCTGACAGTGACGACGAAGACGATGATGACGATGAAGAAGACGGCAAGGAATCAAAAGGTAAAATGATGAAGAAATATGATCGCAATGATGAAGATATGCCGATGAAGAAGAAGGATAAGAAAGACTAATTCGCTTAAAATTATCTTCACAAAAACCCGTAGTTTTTACTACGGGTTTTTTATTTATCTTAATACGATGATTCTTTTTTTAGGAAAATCAACATCACCCAACCAGCGATTAATAAAGAGCCACCGATGGGCGTGATTGCACCCAACCATTTTGGTCCGCCCAATGCCATCGCATAAAGGGTTGAGGAAAAAATGAGCGAACCAATGAGCCATAAATAGGTTGAACGAGTTGATTGAATGGCACCCACCGCGACTGCATGAATCAACAAATACTGCGTCGCCGTATTCCACCAGCCGGCCGCATCGGGAATTTGTTGGAGGGTTAGCTTCAATCCATGAGCACCAAACGCCCCCAGGGCGACGGCGGTAGCGCCCATCAGCCCTGCGATGACGTTGCGCCCGGACATGGATTACGTTCCGGAAGTTTCACCTGATTTCTTTTGCGTAAAGACCAAGCCCTTCTCTCCAACACTCACAATCACGGGCTCTTCTTTATTATAATCATTACGTAAAATAGATTCAGCGAGTGGGTCTTCGAGTAAACGCTCGACGGCGCGACGAAGCGGACGGGCACCATATTTTTCGTCCCAGCCATTGTCGACGAGGTAGCCACGAGCGGCTTCATTCACGACCAACTTAACACCGAGATCGAGCAGGCGTTTGGCGACTTTGGCGACTTCGATATCCACAATCTTCGTCATGTGCTCCTTCGCGAGCTGTTGGAAGATCACAATGTCAGTCAGACGATTTAAGAACTCTGGCTTAAAGGCGCGCTTGGTTTCTTCCATAATGCGGTCTTTAAGTTTTTCGTAATCGCGCGTGGTGCTGACGCCGACATCGAAGCCGACGGAATTGTTGCGTTGTAAAACGTCTGCCCCGACATTCGAAGTCATAATAATAATCGTATTACGGAAATCGACTACGCGGCCAAGCGAGTCAGTGAGGCGACCATCTTCGAGTGCTTGTAAAAGCAGTTGAATCACATCGGGGTGAGCCTTTTCGATTTCATCGAAGAGCACGACGGAGTAAGGCTTGCGACGAACGAGTTCGGTGAGTTGTCCACCTTCATCATGTCCAACGTAACCGGGAGGAGAGCCGATGAGTCGCGAAACGGTAAACTTTTCCATATACTCAGACATATCAATCTGAATGACGGCTTCTTTTTCACCGAACATGCGTTCAGCGAGAGTGCGAGCGAGTAAGGTTTTACCCACACCGGTTGGACCGAGGAATAAGAAAGAACCAATCGGGCGACGTGGATCTTTTAAATCAGCGCGGGAGCGACGAAGGGCACGAGCCACGACTTCGCAGGCGCGGTCTTGTCCGATCACACTGCCTTGTAAGTCGACTTCGAGTTCGAGTAGCTTCTTGGACTCTTTACTTTCCATACGATTAAGCGGAACGCCCGTCCAGTCGGCTACGATATGAAGCATTTCATCTTCACCCACGATAATTTTCTTTTCGTCGCGTTTCTTCTTCCACTCTTCGAGCATCTTCTCGCGTTTGGCGCGGAGTTTTTTCTCGGTGTCGCGGAGATTAGCAGCTTCTTCAAACTTTTGCTGGCGCGAGGCTTCTTCTTTTTGCACCACGACGGCATCAATATCGGCTTGGGCCTTATCGAGTTCAGGAGGTAAATTCAGTGAACGAATACGGGCACGCGCACCGGCTTCATCCATCACATCGATTGCTTTATCGGGCAAGTGACGTGCAGTGATGTAGCGATGCGAAAGACGCACGGCGGCTTCAATAGCAGCGTCGGTATACTCACACTTGTGGTGCTCTTCGTATTTGTGACGGATACCTTTTAAAATAAGTACTGCATCTTCGGGCGAAGGATCGTCTACCTTAACCGGTTGGAAGCGGCGTTCGAGTGCCGCATCTTTTTCGATATGTTTACGATATTCTGATAGAGTGGTCGCACCGACGCACTGGATTTCACCGCGCGATAAAGCGGGCTTTAAAATATTAGAAGCGTCCATGGCACCTTCGGCCGCACCCGCGCCGACGATAGTGTGCATTTCATCGATAAAGAGGATGATGTTTTTCGCACGCTTGATTTCATCCATGATACCTTTGATGCGTTCTTCAAACTGTCCGCGATACTTGGTGCCTGCGACCATCAAGGCGAGGTCGAGCGTAATGACTTTACGATCGAGTAAAATTTCGGGAACGATGCCCGACGCAATTTCTTGAGCGAGTCCTTCGACGATAGCGGTTTTACCCACACCGGCTTCACCAATAAGCACGGGGTTATTCTTAGTGCGGCGGCAAAGAATTTGCACGACGCGACGAATTTCTTCTTTGCGGCCGATAACCGGATCCAATTCGCCAGCACGCGCGAGTTCCGTAAGATCGCGACCAAAAGTTTTTAGTAAAGACAAACGCTCTCCTCGACCTGGACGATTTGCATTATCTTCGGAGGAACGGCGTGAGGGAGGCGGAGTATCGTCACCTGGCTCATCCGACATACTCTCTGGGGTGGAAGGTTTATCAGCTTCGCCCGACGCATTAGGCTCGATGTCTGCGAGAATTTCTTTTCGGCAACGTTCTAAATCAACATTCAACGCTTGGAGTACGCGGGCTGCGACGCCTTCGCCTTCTTTAAGCAGACCCAATAAAATATGTTCAGTGCCCACATACGCGTGACCCAGCGTGCGACCTTCGGCAATCGCATGAGCCATCACCTTTTGCACACGTGGCGTGAGTGGAATAGTTTCGGGAGCTTTCGCTTCTTCGGGACCAGGGCCAACTTGTTTTTCAACAGCGGTGCGCACCGTTTTTAAATCGAGACCCATCCGACCAAGAACATTAACAGCGACGCCTTCGCCTAATTTAATGAGACCAAGAAGGATGTGTTCGGTACCGACGTAATTATGATTAAAGCGGCGAGCTTCGCTGCGTGCGAGTTCCACGACCTTGCGGGCGCGGGGAGTGAAGTTTTGGTTTTTATCCTTATCCATGTGGAGTATTAAGCAGATAGTATGCCCAGACTTGACCGCCCATCAAGCGTTCCCCCAATTTTGTAAATAACCCGTTGTTTTGCCTTTGCCTCGAGACCAAGTCAGTGGTTTGTATAATCCTAATAATTATGGCAATAAGCATGCAATTAGCCGGCACGGCTCTAAAAGAGCTAGTTACCAGCCTAAGGGGTCAAAAAGTGGCTGTATTGGGTCATATGAGGCCTGATGGGGACTGTATCGGCTCTCAGAGTGCCCTGTGCCGCATGCTTCTGGCGGAGGGCGTAGACGCCATCTGTGTTAACCGCGATCGAGTACCGACCAATCTAACCTCCTACACCCAAGGAATTAATTTTTTTACTGCCGACCAATACACAGCCGATGGGCGCCAAGCCATCGCCGTGGACTGTGCCGATGCGACAAGAATAGGGACAGAATTACTCTCTAAGTTTAATCATCAGATTCTTGCCAACATCGACCATCACTCCTCGAACCCAGATTACGCTAAAATTAATATCGTAGTTAAAGAGGCCGCCGCGACTTGCCACGTCTTAGCGTACGGAGCACTCAAGCACGGTCTGCACTGCGATGAAGCTACGGCGAAATCATTACACCTCGGAATCATCACCGACACGGGAAGATTTTGCTACGCGAGCGTCACCGCAGGCGTACTCGAGATTGCTGCCGAATTAATTAAACGCGGAGCCAAACCTGAAGAAGCTAATTTCTACATCTTCGAACAAGAGAGTCGCGGAAAATTAGAACTCACCAAAAGATTTTTAAATTCCATACTCTTCCATGAGAATGGAAAAATTTGTTCGGGCGAAATTACCCAAGCGGACTATGCAGCAACCGGAACAACCAAAGAAGACAAAGAAGGACTCGTTGAATTTCCACGCTCAGTGGTCGGCGTAGACATCGCGGTACTCTTCGAAGAAGGCAAAGATGGTATTCGTGGAAGTTTACGCGGACGTGACCCCAAACTGCGCCTCGATTTACTGGCCGCAAAGCTCAATGGAGGCGGACACATTCTCGCAGCTGGCTTTAATATGATTGGCTGCACGTTGCAAAATGATCGTCAGCGAATCCTCGATATCATCATCGCCCACTACCGGGAACAAACTCGGGCATGAACACTTTATCCACGGAGCCAGAAGGAATTTTAGTGGTCGATAAACCACAAGGCATTACGTCGCACGATGTCGTAGATAAAATCCGTCGTTTATATCAAACCCGTCGCGTAGGTCATGCCGGCACCCTCGATCCCATGGCCACGGGTCTACTGATTATGCTCGTCGGCAAAGCGACCAAGGCCTCGCAATATTTAATGTCTCAGGAAAAAGAATATCTTGGCGAAGCCACCTTGGGTGTGACGACTGATAGCCAAGACGCGGATGGCGAGATAACCGAAACTCAGCCCGTGCCACCCCTTTCAGAAATCCAAATTACCGATACTTTAAAATCGATGTTGGGTGATCAGTATCAAACTCCCCCGATGCATTCGGCAAAAAAAGTCGGTGGAAAAAAACTTTATGAATTAGCCCGTAAGGGAATCGAAATCGAACGCGAGCCTCGTTTCATTCGTATCAATCTGTTGGAACTACAAAGCTGGGTGAGTCCAAAATTTACTTTTAAAGTGCAGTGCACGAAGGGCACCTATATCCGCACCTTGGCGTTCGATTTAGGCAAGAAACTCGGCCCTGGAGCCCACCTCTCGATGTTACGTCGCACGCATTCCGGAAATCTCAGTATCGAGCGCGGCAAAACTCTCGAACAATTAGGCGCGATGAATGCGCAACAATTACGGGAGTGTTTGATTCCTGTGAATGAAGTCGTACCCAGCATTGCCTTAGGATGAGTCAACACCCTCCCCTTCATTTAGCGATTGGTGCCTTCGATGGAGTGCACCTGGGTCATCGCGCCGTTTTACATTCGGCACGTGAAGAAGCTCGCCGCGATGGGGGCTTAGTGGGAGTGATGACTTTTGATCCGCATCCCAGTCGCGTCCTCCGCCCCGATAAACCGGTACCATTACTTTTTACTCGAACGCAAAAAGACGAGCGACTCACCGAGGCTGGAGCTCAGTTTATCCATCATCAAATATTTAACGCGCAATACGCCGCACTCTTAGCTCAGGATTTTCCTGCGTGGCTCATGCACCAGTTCAAAAATCTACGAAGCATTCATATTGGAAATAATTTTCATTACGGACAAAACCGACAAGGTAACGCGGAAAGATTGATGCACGATGCCAAGCCGCTAGGGCTTTCGGTTCACAGCTGCCCTGCCGTTGAATTCGAAGGCGACTCCGTAAGTAGCTCGCGTATTCGGGGTGCGTTGGTGGATGGAAATATTGAATTAGCCAATCGCCTACTTCTGCGACCCTACGAAGCCGAAGGTGCTTTAATTGAAGGACAGAAACTGGGTAGGACGATTGGGTATCCAACCTTAAATATGGCTTGGAGTCCCGAACTACAACCAGCCTTTGGGGTTTATGCCGTTGAATGTATTAGCGCTGATGGCATCGCGGAGCCCGCTGTGGCCAACTGGGGAGTTCGCCCAACCGTTGAAAAAGATTCGGTTAAACCGTTACTAGAGTCTCATCTCTTAAAAGTCAGCGGTACCCTTCCGCAAGCCGGAGACACCGTGCGCGTTCGTTGGCTTTATCGAATTCGCGGAGAGAAAAAATTTGATTCGTTAGATGATTTAAAAGCCCAAATTTCAAAAGATGAAATTCAGGCGAAAAAACTCTTAGGCTTAGCCTAATCAGTTTTGCTTAAACGTCTGAGCAAACTTTTGGATAATTCCACCAAACGATCCATTGGAGAAAAAGACGACTAGTTTCGGCTTAGTTGCTGAGCGACAATCCAAAATCAATTTTTCTAAAAGGCTTTCAGGAGATTCGCAGGCCCAAGCCTGACGACCCTTTTGCTGTAAAATTTTCGCAATACCAGCGCTGTCGAAACTATCTGATCCTAATTTATCAGCCCGATGGGCAGGCGGTAAATAAATGGCGTCCGCTAAAGCTAAAGCTTCGCCAAAACTATCCTGCATGACCTTGCGAGCAGCGGTATTACTTCGCGGCTCAAAACAGGCCACTAACTCGAATGCTGGATAACGATTACGCAGCGACTCCAGCGTACAATGAATAGCGGTGGGGTGATGACCAAAGTCCTCGATACAAACTAAGTTCTTGTTCTCGATTAAAACTTCTTGGCGGCGCATCACACCTTTAAACTTTTTAAGGGAATCGAGTTTTAACTGCGTAGGGTTTTGCGGATTTAAAAATAGGCCTGCGGAGGCTGCGGCGATGGCGGCATTACGAGCATTAAATAAACCCGTTAACGACCATTCTACTTTAGCCCAGAGCGCACCTTTCCAGAAGATTGAAAATGTTGAGCCATCCGACGTCTCAGAGAAATTCTTGATTTGAACATCATTGTTTTCACCCACGCCGACCTTCACCACCGGAGACCAAGTCACTTTATTTACTAAATTTGTGACATTAGCATCATCACCATTCGCAACAATGAGGCCGTTACCTGGCACCACACGAAGACCGTGCGAAAAGGTTCTTAAAACATCTTCTAAGTCACGAAAAATGTCGGCGTGATCGAACTCAATATTATTTATAGCTAAAATATGAGGTAGGTACTGAATGAATTTACTACGCTTATCAAAAAAAGCTGAGTCGTACTCATCGCCTTCAATCACAAAGGCCCCGCCCTTTTGACCTATAAAGGCGCTGTCGGGTAAATCACGCGGCACACCGCCGACTAACCAACCGGGATTAGCATTAGCCTCCTTGAGTAAAAATGCCGCTAAGCAGGTAGTCGTAGTTTTTCCGTGAGTACCTGCGATGACGATGTTCTTTCGATCATTCAGTAAGTGACTACGAAGAAGTTGTGGCAGAGAAATATAATTCTGGGAGGACTGTAAGAGGTATTCGACTTCGGGATGACCGCGCGAAGCGACATTTCCAACGACGACCAAATCAGTTTTTAACGAAGCTAGACGATCGGCATTCCACCCTTCGAGAATTTCGATACCAGCATTTTTCAGGTGATTCGACATGGGCGGATAAATACCGGTGTCTGATCCCACTACTTCATGTCCAAGTGCACGCATTAATAACGCAGCATTGCCCATGGCGGTACCACAAATGCCGATGAAATAAATCCGCATAACCCCACCCTAGAACCAACTCCCCAGCTTGGGCGAGAAAACAAGTGTATAAAATAAAAACCCCTAGGCTATGAACTAGGGGTTTTTAGTGAAACTAAACTTAAGTCTATGAATTTTTGCCGAGCGACCCCAAGTCGGTCGAGCCCGGGTGATTTCGCTTTTCTTTTTCTAGGCGATGGCGGCGACGTAATTGACGATCAACTTTATCGACCAAGATATCGATAGACTTATACAAATCTTCCGACTCTTCCCTCACAACGATATCGGGGCCCGGTAGTTCTAGACGAATCTGCGCACCAAACTCGCGGGCATGGTTGCGGGGGTGATTAAAAACTAATTCTACGAATATTTTAACGATACGGTCATTGTGACGTAGGAGTTTTTTAACTTTAGTACGCACGGTTTCTTTCAGGGCCTCGGTAAGTTCTAGATGAACACCCGAGATGACGATTGCTGTGTTGCTCATTTATTTATTGGGGTTTGGATAAACGAAAAGCCACGCACCATGTCTCCTAAAAAATCCATAGATAACTTTTTGAAAGCATTTTCATGTATCATCATCACAGGATCTTCTTCGGGTATCGGACGTGCACTCCTTTCGCGTATAGAAAAGTCTAGCACCTCCGCCGCAGTGTTCAACCTATCTCGTACCCCTCCCCAAGATGTTTCGAATGCTCTGAACTTTACTCATCTTACTTGCGATCTCTCTCAACCCCCTGAAATTAAGTCAGTTGTCGCTGAATTACAAAAACTAATGCCTCCACAGGGTACTATTCTTTTAATTAATAATAGTGGAATTGGGGCCTACGGTGAGTTTCCCTCACCCCATTTAGAGCACACGATGAAGATGGTAGAAATCAACACCTCTGCCCCTGTTTATTTAACCGGGCTGTTAATTGAAAAATTAAAATCACGCGGAGGACAGATCGCCAACGTTGCGTCACTTGCCGGTTATCAACCTACCCCGCTCATGTCTACTTATGCGGCGACCAAAGCATTTCTCCTTCACTGGAGTATCGCGCTCGATGCGGAAATGAAAAAATACGGAGTGCGTAGCGTCGCGATTTGTCCTGGTCCGGTTTCAACCAATTTTTCTAAAGCTGCTGGATTCATTAGTTCAACGGGGTTGGGTGGACAAACGGCTGATGAATGTGCAGATGAAGCCTTGAAGGCTATGGCTAAAAACAGTCCACAGGTAATTACAGGATGGAAAAATAAATTATTAGGAATGTTTAGCGCCCGCATACCTAAGCCCTGGGCGGCAGCCATTGGATTAAGGATGATTCAGCGACTAAAGCTGGATCGCTTTATCAAAAAATAAATTACTCGGCGGAATCAAGCAACTCACGGGCGTGCGTGAGGGCGACTTTACTAGTCCGATCCCCCAACATACGGGCAATCTCTAGTTCACGGTCTTTTCTCTTGGTATGAACAGGCTCAATGACTACGGAAGTCGAACGGTCGTCCTGTGTTTTGGTCACAACCAAATGGGCATGTCCTAATGCAGCAACCTGCGGTAAGTGAGTAACGCAGAAAACTTGGTGCTTCTTACCTAACGCGGCGAGTTCACGTCCCACTTGTGCACCAATTTCTCCACCCACGTTAGCGTCTACTTCATCAAAAACTAAAACGGGAGTATTATCAACGGCGGCGAGTACGGTTTTTAGGGCTAGCATCACACGTGCCGCTTCACCACTAGAGGCAATTTGATCTAGGGGCAGTAAGTCTTGGCCAGCATTGGCACAAAACTGAAATTGAATGCGATCTGCGCCCATTGGGCCAAGCTCGGCCGAGGCTACATCGATTTTTAAATCTGCTTTTTTAAATCCGAGAGAGCCTAACATTTTCTTGGCGGTGGTAGCCAACTTTTCCGCGGCCTTAACTCGAGTGGCATGTAAGACATCGGCCAATTTCTTTAATTCTTTTTCATCACGGGCCGCATCTCCTTTGAGTTTTTCTACCCTAGCTTCGATATCACCCTGTGACATTAAGCGATTCTTTAAGCTATCTCGTTTCAATCGAACCGATTCAACAGTAGGGCCGTATTTACGACGAAACTCTAACCATAAATTCATTTTCGTGTCTAAGTTTTCGATTTCTGACTCATCGGCGGATAGGCCACGTGCCAGACGTGCGAAATCAGCCCGGATGTCATCGGCTTCAGCAGCCAAGCCCTGCAATCGCTGAGCCAACGCTTCGGCATCGGCATCAATCCGCGCAATCGATTGGGCGACTTTCAAAATCTTGGGTAGGTCTTGAGCTATACCTTCTGAACCGAGCGCTGTATCCATTTGGCTCAACAGTTGTGACAGCTCTTGGGCCCGAGAAGAACGAGCGTGTTCACGTTCTAACTTCTGAATCGCTTCATCGGTTAAATCTAAGGATTCTAAATTTTGTATCTGTGATTTTAAAAAAGACATTTCGTCTTCAGATAATTTTTCCGCCGAAGACATTTCATGGATAGATTTGAGAATTTCTTGGCGGTGTTTCCAGATTTCGCGGTAACGGTTCAGCGATTCTTCAACCCCCGCATACAAATCTAGCATTTCTAGCTGCGTATCGGCACGCATAAGTTTTTGCGGTTCACCTGGGCCGTGAAAATCGATCCATAATTCTCCGAGCTTTTGCAATTGGGCCAAGGTCGCTGCTCCACCGTTAACCGTAATACGTCCAGCCTTAGAAACATGGACGCTTCTTTTAATTAATAAAAGTCCTTCATCGCACGCAGGCAGATCCAGATCTTCTAACGCTTGAGTGAACCGTTTGTCTTTACCCACTTCGAGTTCGGCTTCGACGACACATTCTTCGGCGTCCTTACGAATGATTGTTTTACCAGCGCGGTTGCCTGCTAATAAAGAAAATGCGCCGAGGAGAACTGATTTACCAGCACCCGTTTCGCCGGTCACCACCGTGAATCCCTTGCCCAAGTCGAGCGACGTCCGATCCATCAGAGCTAAATCACGAATGGAGAGGCGGCTAATCATTTCTGGGTGCGTGGACCGTAAAGAGATGAACCCAGACGTACGCAAGTTGAGCCGGCAATCACCGCGGCTTCCATGTCACCGCTCATACCCATCGAAAGCTCTGGGAGTTTTACTTTAAATTTACTCTCTAATTCATCCCGACAAATTCTTAAATTATCAAACGTGCGCTTAGCCGAATCCATTCCCCCTTCAATCGGCGGAACGGCCATAAGTCCAACCACACGTAATGACGACTGGCCCAATGCCGCTTCTAATAAAAGTGGTGCTTCTTCAATTTCACATCCGTATTTTGCGGGATCGTGACCAGAGTTTACTTGAAAATAAATTTCAGGTTTCACGTTAAGCTCTTCGGCAATCCGACCCATACGCAAAATTAAATCTACCGAGTCGACCGTTTGAACGATATCGAAAATTTTTAAGGCAGGCTTAACTTTATTCGACTGCAGGTGACCAATAAATTCCCAGCGTAAGTCTGTAGGAGCGAGTGGTTTTTTCTCCTGACCTTCTTGGACTTTATTTTCACTCACCGAGCGCATGCCGTAGCGATAAGCGTACAAAGCTGCTTCAACGGGGTTAGTTTTGGTGACTGGTAAGATTCTGACTTCCGAGGGATTACGAGCACACTGCCTGCAGGCTGACTCTATCCTGAGGCGGACGGTATCACAATTGGCCGCAAATTGTTCGTAAGTAACCACGAGAGACAATGGGAAGCAGATTAAGCCCAGAGTCAACGCCTCCAATCCCCTTTGCGGGAATAAGGTGTAACCCAGTCATGATAAGTAAATCTACACTTGAAACAGCCTGTTATTAGATTTATTAATCATGTTGGGCACCATACCCAGCTATGCAAATCGAGAACCTAAAGATTTTCCGAGACCTAGTAGACAACGAAAGTTTCTCCAAGGCGGCTAAGTTAAATAACATCACGCAGTCTGCAGTCAGTCAGCAACTACGTTCGATGGAGAAGCATTTTAATGTCCTCATCGTGGATCGGGGTCAGAAACAGTTTCGCTTAACCCGTGAAGGGCGTAGTCTCTATGAAGCGGCTCGCGATATTTTAAATCGCTACGAACAGGTTTCGAGCGAGATGCAGGAAATGCGCAAAGTAGTGAGCGGAACGGTGCATGTTTCGACAATTGTATCCATCGGCCTGCACGAACTACCACCGTACGTAAAACGTTTTATGCAAGAGTTTCCTCACGTGAACGTACGTATTGAGTATCGTCGCTCCAATTTAGTTTATGAAGACGTTTTTTCCAGCACCGCAGACTTTGGACTCGTCGCTTTTCCGCAAAAATATCGGCAGATAGAAATCATTCCTTTTATGGAAGATCAATTGGTCGCCATTTGTTCGCCTAAGCATAAGTTGGCGGGCAAAAAGGAAATTGAACTAGCTGATTTACAGGGCACGCGCTTCATCGGCTTTGACCAAGATATTCCTACGCGTAAAGCGCTCGATCAATTCTTCCGTGAACAGCGCATCGAACTAGAACCGTCGATGGAGTTTGATAATATCGAAACCCTAAAGCGTGCGGTGGAAGTTGATGCTGGAGTTGCCTTGGTTCCCGAGGGCACGATCCGTCAGGAAATCGAGCAAGGCACACTGGTTAAGTTGAAATTACGCGATCGACACGTTTCTCGGCCGTTAGCGATTTTGCATCGCAAAGGACGCGTAATGACTCCGGCCATGAAACGATTCTTAACCTTGATGTTAAACGGTCTGAACGCAAAAAAAGCTGACCTCGAATAATTAAACGCGGAGCGATTGCTCAGTGCGGCGAGCCAAAGCAAAGCTTGGTAACGCTTGAGCAAAAAACATTCCTAATCCGATCCAAAGTAACGCGGTATTGTCTTTGCTGATTAAGGCGTAGCCAGCCAGAATCCACCAAATCAACGCACCCACCAAAGGAGGATAGGCATTACGCAGAGCAGCACGTGCCAGTGACCACGTACCAAACATCATACAGGTCAGTGCTGCGGTTGTAATTGCTGAGAAAAGTTTTAAGGCAAAATGGGCGTAAAGAATAAAACCCAATGAAACTAGGATGCCTACAAAAATGGCGGTTCCGACGCGTCGTTGATTGGGAAGAAAATTTATTTTGGACTGATGAGCACGCAGGTAAAGACCCGTAGCAACGACGGCCATCGAGAGGGTGAGCAACCAAATGTAGCGCAGTCCACTAATCGGAATAGAAAATTCATTAATCGCCCATTGGGCTAAGAGGCATTTAGCAAGTATGACCGACCAAATTGCACCTAGGCGATCGAGTACGATCACTTCGCGATAAGCACGTTCTACTGACAGAGCTAATTCTGTATCGGCACCGGAAGGAAGAGACGTGGAGGTGGAGCTCATTAACCGCTCCTACATAAAGTCGAAAATCCAAACCTGCAAACCCAAGAACACCTAAATGAACTCAGTAATTACTTACTCCAAAGTTTTCGGCGGGTAATTTCTTTAGCGACAGGGGCGGGCACTTCTTTTTCCCATCCTTCTACTCCGGTCGCTATCCGTTCGGCCAAGGTGCGAGGCTGACAAGCTAAAGCCTGAGGACTCGCGCCGGTAAGGGGGACCAAAAATCCGTTCGTTCTTAGGTGCTCAAATAATCCAGCCACCGCGGGACGCACCTGGACGTCTGCCGCTGTAACCACGGAGTCGACTTCGATTTGATAAGTTTCCGGGAAACAAACCTGACAGGCAACGGGGTCTTCTACCAAACGACTCAACTGATCGCCGCGCATAGGATAAACCATCACCTTCACGTTTTCCTTGAAGAGGCGACCACAAGCTTCCAACACTCCACCCTCGAGATGGGTGTAGTGCTGGGGGTTAAATAAATCCACCAAGTTATTCATCCCGGCGATGAGAGTAATTTCGCCGTCGGTATACAGACGGAAGTAAGCAGGTAATCGATACCACCCACGGTGGCGGGTAATTAACAGAGGACGGCCCAAGGTGCTCACAAGGGCAATACGATCGAGAATTTCCTTTAGGTCGGTCGCTTCTTGCCCAACACACATTTCAAAAATGGAAACACTTTCTTGGGTCTTCGCTAAGGAACGTTCGGCACAGGCCAACATGTCCTCATTCACTAATGAAATAGGACGGAAAGTTCCACGGGCGACTAGAATAGATTTCTTGTAGAAAAACTCGCTGGCCACGGCCGACTGGCCATTCTCATCGAATAACACGGCGTCTGTGAGGCCTAGTCGAACGAGTTGAATTGAAGCAGATTGAGTGTCGAAGTTACTAAACGCTGGACCGCTAAAATGAATGAAATCTATTTCCACGCGACCCGAGCCCACGTCGTCTACTAAATTATTTAGGAAAGTATTAAGGTCTCGATGCGAGTTTAAAGCGGCGTGAACTAAATTAACTCCCACCACTCCGAGGGCGTCCTGCTGACGGCCGGCATCACGATCCCAGAGGCGTAAGTGCAAAACAATATCACTAGGAGCGGCACCCACCTCATCCTGATAACGCATACCCATCCAGGAATGCCCCTGCCCTTTTCCATCGTGTGGGGTCGTTGCCACCGTATCAGCAAAAGCAAAGAATCTTGTAGATGTACCACGTTCGGAGGCCAAGCGATCGACGAGCAGTCCGTATTCATGGCTCATCATTTGTTCGAGGCGTTCACGAGAAACGTAACGCTTGGGGTGTCCGTAAATCGCATCACTCACGCGCATGTCATAAGCCGACATACTTTTAGCGACTGTACCCGACGCACCGCCTGCTTTAAAAAAGTGTCGGACTACTTCTTGGCCAGCACCGATTTCGGCAAAAACTCCGTAAGCCGAGCGATCGAGATTAATCGCCAGGGCCTTACGAGCGGTACCGGCGCTAGGATCTTGAGTCGGGTCGGACATAGCCAAGAGAGTTCACCAAACAAAGAAAAAATCGAGCCGAAACGCTAGGAATAATGTCAATTTGATTGGCGATTCTTACACAGTCGACCAAAGTAGTCACTTAAACTAACTTTTCTAATAATACTCTTATGAAAGAATTTTTTAAAGCTCTCTTAGCTTCAGTCATGGGAACGTTTATTGCGGGAGCACTCGCTTGCGTTTTATTTTTTGTATTAATTATCGGGTTAATCAGTGCCGCGAGTAACCACGAAGCTCCCGGCGTTTCCGTAAAAGCGAAAACCATGTTGGTCATTGGTAACGGCATGCTCATCAACGACACACCTCAACACGGTAATCCTGGTTTATCTATGCTACTCGATAGCCAAAAAGCTCCGGAGGTAGATTTATTACGTGCCATTGAAGCGGTCAAACAGGCAGCGAAAGATAAAAATATTACAGGTATATTAATTGCCGGAGAAACCGATGCGGGGTTAGTGCAACTAAATGAATTACGCCAAGCGATTAACGAATTTAAAAAATCGAAAAAACCAGTAATCGCTTGGATAGAGAACGGATCACAGCATGAGTACTATTTGGCCAGTGTGGCGGATAAAATTTATGCCCATCCGGCAGGAGAGGTTGAATTTAAAGGACTCGCCCGCTACAGCCCGTATATCGGAGAAACTTTAAAATCTCTCGGAGTGGGCGTACAAGTAACCAAGGTGGGCAAATATAAGTCGGCCGTAGAACCATTTTTGAGTGATAAAATGAGTGAGTCTGATCGCGAACAAACTGAGTTGTTGCTCGGGGGTGCCTGGAAAAAAATCGTGGCCGATGTGAGTGAATCGAGAAAAATTTCAAGTATCGCTCTTAATCGTATCGCCAATTCGGGCGGAATTTTTACAACCGATGTGGCAAAAAAAATAAAGTTGGTCGATGAACTTTGTCAGCGCGATGAACTAGTGACTAAAATCTGCACGCTCGGAGCAGCCGCCGATGATCATGGTCAATCCTTCAGACAAATTTCGCTTACCAAATATGCCAGTAGGGTTAATTTTGCGTCGGGCGATGGAAAGATTGCAGTGATTTATGCTGAAGGTGAAATCGTTGATGGCTGGGGCGATAATCACAATGTGGGGGGCGATCGACTCGCGAGAAATTTACGTGATTTACGGGGCGATAAATCCATCAAAGCAGTCGTTTTGAGAATTAACAGTCCGGGTGGCTCAGCATTTGCTAGTGATATCGTCGCCCGCGAAGTGGGATTACTTAAACAGAGTGGCGTTCCGGTGGTAGTATCGATGGGTGATGTAGCCGCTAGCGGAGGCTACTATATCGCCGCGAGAGCAAATAGAATTATGGCGAATCCTGCTACGATTACCGGATCGATTGGCGTCTTCGGACTGCATTTTAATTATCAAGAATTAGCCAAGAAAATCAACCTAGGGACCGATGGCGTTAAGACGTCACGTTATTCTGATTTATTTTCAAGCCATCGAGCAGCTAACGCTGAAGAGATGGCCATTGTCCAAAAAATGGTCGATCAAGTTTATCAAGACTTTCTGAACGTGGTATCAGAAGGTCGAAAAATAGAACTCGCACAGGTACATGAAATTGCCCAAGGCCGCGTTTGGCTGGGAGTGAGCGCCAAAGAAGTGGGGCTCGTTGATAAGATGGGCAGCTTGGTGGACGCTATCAATCTTGCGAGAGAATTAGCCAAAAAACCTGATGCATCTATTGTACAAGTACCCTCACTGCACTCAGGCCGCGAAAATATTTTGCAGAAATTATTGTCCGATGAAGAAAATGAAAATCCGGTTTTCGTAAAAGCCAAAAATAACGATCCAGCACTGCAAATTCTGAAAGCACACATGAACTTTTTAAATCACGTCGGAAATCTTAATGATCCCAAAGGCGTTTATCTCCGTTGCCCGGTAGAGATTGAAGTACGCTAATTACTGAGCTGGCGTAGCAGCCTTAGGCATTTGGGCCTTAGCTTCTGACATCCAAGTATTTAACAGCCTAATCCGAGTTTCGTCTGCGGGGTGAGTGGAGAAAAACTCAGGTGGCTTGGTGCCAGCGGCTTTAGAAAAACGACCCCAGAATGCCGGAGCGGCTTCAGGATTATACCCTGCCCTTGCCATGAAGAGTAAGCCCAAATGATCGGCTTCAGATTCATGTTCGCGGCTGAAAGGTAAAAGTATGCCGAATTGAGCGCCGAGACCAAAGCCGGTCATCCAAGCCTGTCGGGTATGTGCCGATTTATTCTTGGTGGCCTCGTCGACAATGACGGCACCTGCAGCAACGAGTAATCCTTGGGAGATTCGCTCGTTACTGTGTTGGTTTAAAACGTGTGAAACTTCGTGGCCAAGGATTACAGCAATATCATCATCGGTCGGTGCGTACGTGAACATGCCAACGTTGAAACCGATTTTTCCACCAGGCATCGCAAACGCGTTGGGTGATTTATCGTCAATAATAGCGAACTCCCAGAGATTGGCGGACGGTAGAATTTTATTTTTATCTTCTTTTCTGGCTACCGTAACAATGGCTAAGCCGATTTTCTTAACCTTCTCTAAACGTGGGTCGTTGGGGAGTTTTTTCATCTTAGCGAACTCCGTCGCCGCAGCGGTAGATACTTCGGAATTACTCACCATTAAAAGCTGAGTACGGCCTGTTCCTGGAGCGGTTTGGCACCCCGTAAAAATTATCGGCAGTAGAAGAAATAACCAAACGCGGTTCATCGTTAAACCTTAGGATTATCTTCAGGGTTTTCGTTAGAGGCGACCGCGTCTTCATCATCGCCCTTAGCTGCAGCGCCAGCGGCTGCGTTGTAATACTTCTCGTAACTCGCATCAAAGCTATCCGTATAAACAGAAGCCATCCGCATGGACATGCGGTTGAGTACTGCACCTAAAATAGGGATGCCTACTTCACGGAGTCGGGTAATACATTCAGCAACATTCCGCGTTGATACGAAATTATAGCGAACGACGTAGATAACGCCGTCGACGTTAGGAATCAAATTCAGGGCATCGGACACGGCACCAATGGGAGGTGAGTCGATAAAAATACGATCATAGCGCGAACGCATGGTCGTTAGCATTTCAACAAACTTTGCGCTACTGATGACCTGCGTTGGATTGCGGCAACTCATACCCACCGGTAAGACATCTAAGTTGGGTGCTACATTTTTAACAATGGATTCATCGATAGTAGACTCATCATTGAACCATCGAGAAATACCCTCAGTGCCGGTTAGACCCAAGGAAGGTCCGACGTTAGGAAGTCGTAAGTCAGCATCAATAACTAAAACCCTTTCTCCGTGTTGAGAGAAACCGAGAGCTAAATTAGTCGCAACGAAGGTCTTACCTTCACTGGGACGTGTTGAGGTGATTAAGAACACGTGGCTAGACATCGATGCAGGATTAACACGCATGGACGAATAGATTGTACGTATGGCCTCCACTGCGACGACGTCCTTATCATGCATGGCCAACAGTGCACGTTCGGGGCCAACTGATTTTGATATCTGCGGAATTGTCCCTAAAATAGGAATACCCAATGCAACTTCGACTTCTTTGGGGGACTTTATGCGATCATCAAATGTACCGAGTAAGATGATTAAACCTAAACCAAAAATAGCCCCCATCGCTAAGCCAATAATAGCATTCAGATAAAAATTCTTATTGGCAGGACGGTCAGCAACCGAAGGACTATCTAGAACTTTAATCGAAGTAGTGGTTCCGGTAGTCGATGAGCGAATTTTAGCTTCTTCGAAGCTTTGCTTTTGACGGGATAAGAAATCTTCCTGGCTTTTGATTTCCTTGTCGACGCGTTCGAGTTCGTTATTCGCGACAGTCAAACGTGCGATTTCATCGTCCTTCTTATCTAAATTGGAAATAATCGCTTCATAATTAGCATGGGCATTTTGTATGGCTACTTGGATGCGGTTCACGGACGTAACAATCGCATTTTGTAATTCGGCTTCAGTTTGCTTAAGCTGCGCACGGGCTTGAATTAACGTGGGGTGCTCATCGGTATATTTTTCCTCCATGGTTCGGACCGCGACACGCAAATCACTTATTTTGGAGCCAAAACTGGAAACACGCTCATCACTTCTCACTTGGGCAACGTCGTATAGGTCTTTACCATTCTGTTTATATTCACCAATCAAACGCCAAATAATTTCCATTTCATCGATGGCTTTGCGAGTGTCTTCACGTGCGCGAACCAAGGCGGCACGTTCTGAAGTCAGTGTATTGGTGTCTTTGGCAATCGAGAGTAATTTCTGTCCTTTGACTAGATCGTTTCGCTTATCGTAGAGTTTACGGATTTTGTCTTCGACCGAATCGATATCCATACGATATTTTTCGACTAGAGGATTGGTGATTACCAAGCGTTCGTCTTCACTATTCTTCTGAATAGCTTTACAAAAAAGTGTAGTCACCTGACGAGCTAGTTCTCGGTTAGGGTGAGTAAATTCGACGCTTACAACCAAAGTCTGACGTTGCGGGGTGATAGATCTCTGCTTGGAGAAAACTTCTTGTTCGGAGAGCGGTCCGCTAAAAATGTTACCCGCTTGATAAGGTGCCAATACCTCCTTTTTTTCTGCGGTGGTTAATTGACGAGAAACAGCTTCAATAATGGCGCTGCTTCGCATCGACTCAATCGCCGTATAAAAGTCGTCACTGGAGGTAATACTAAAATTAGTTTCGGCTGCCGTGTTGGAGCCCGAAATATTCGGGGCCAATCGAAAGACGCGTAAACGACCCGATGCCTTATACTCGGGCATCATATTATAGGTATAAACGAGCGAGAGGGTGAAAAAAATGAGGACTGACAAAACTAACCACCAGATGCGTTCGCGCACCATGTTGACGTAAGTTGAAATAGACACTCCGGTGTCCTTAGACGAACCCTCGCCATAGCCACCACCGTAGCCACCACCATAACCACCACGTTGGCGACCGTAGCCGCCGCCGTAGCCGCCGCCGTAACCACCTCCGTAGCCGCCGCCATAACCG
>JBAXIK010000024.1:0-19339 GCA_037138415.1 Opitutia bacterium
CTCTAAATTATCTTCACCCGATAGTCCAAGATTATGGGCGACGATGAGTGACATGAATCCGCTGATACTAGCAGCGATGGATCCAATGCCATTACGCCAAATTTTTTCTAGGATGATACCGAGTAAGACTGCACCCCAGGCGATGAAAATACCTGAAGAATAAAGATTGGTGACGGGCGGACGTTCGTGGAGCCACATCCGAAAACCTAGGGCAACGGTGTGAAAAACGAAAACAGTAACGAGTATCGCAAAAGCCCAATTGAAATAACTTTGATTTTTTTCAGCGACCCAAGCCCAGAGCACTAATAAAATTAAGATGAAGTAAGCGATGAGCAGCCAGTAGAATGGTTGGAGTCGACTAAAAATCGTTTCGGCGTCCGTCCGTGTCGTCCACGTCCCCGTTTGGGCAGCGTAGAGTGCACGGATTTGTAATGCACAATCATCATCACGCCCTTCGCGCCACGCGGTACAAAAATTAGCGTATCGGCTCAGCGTGCCATCCGCTGCAAGGGCAGGGCGATGTAAATCGCGTTCGGTGATCACGGAGAGTAGCGCTGTTCCTAAGTTGTCCCACTCTTGATTCACGTTAGTTGGAAGTGGTGGCACGATACGAATGCTACCTTCGCGACTGAAGTTTTGATAACGTTCGACCAGAAATTTTAAATTATCTTGAAGTTCCTTATCAAACTTAGGGGCACTGCCATCTGTGCTTTTCTTTTCGGAAATTTGGGCGGCGGCACGATTAAGCGAGCTGAGCCAAGTTTGATATTCTTGTTGAGGCGTAATTTCGGCTGGTAAATCACCAGGAATAAATGCCATCGAGAGGTTGGCGTATTGACGCGCGGCGGTTTCGAGTTGAATCAGTGCACGGTCTTCTGCTTCGCGATTAGCTTGTGCCAGGGAGCGAGATTTCTCGGCTGCTTTTGTAAGGTTTTCACTATTTTTTATGACATCATTCCAACTAACAAATTTAGTTTTTTCTGGATCACGTCCCATCATCTTAAGTACGATGGGGTGATCGACGCGGAAGGTGGGCAGGAATTTCGCAACCGATCCACGGAAGGAAACTTCAATAAACCAGTCTAAGGCACTGATGGATTTCCCTTTCAGATTTACGCTGCGAGTTTCGAGTGCGGTTTTGGCGACCGCATCTAAGTCTGGTAATTCTTTGGTAATTAAAGCGGATTCTTCAGTGGTCCAGGTGGATGGTTTTTTACCAAAAGCGATTACCTCAACATCGGTCAGCGCGATTTCGCGTCGGGCCCGCATTTGCAGTAATGAAGAACTGGCTAAGGTTTCAATCGGGATGACCCGACCACCTGTTTGTACCGGTATATTACCAAACTCTCTGGTATCCCAATTTTTTTCTGCGGATTCAGCAGTTAACGGAAAAATACCCAGCACTAGAATACTTAACGCGGTGGTGGCAGCCTTACGATTCAAGAACTTTCCGAGCGATAGGCAGAAATGCCAGAGTAGTCCTAACGACATGAGGCTGACGGAAATGTACGGGATTAGCCAACCGGGATTACGCACGACCTGGAGAACGGAAATATTTTTACCTTCCGAGGTGGCGCCGAAACTTGACTGAAAAAAAGTCATTCCACCATGACGCATCGGTTGATTCATGGAGATCGTGTAGGGAAACTTTGTGGTTTCACCTGTGACCATGACATCGCTTACGAAGCGCTTAGGGATGTCGGTTCCTGGATACTTCTCATGGGTAAACTGGTTAAGGGTAATCGAGAACGGGAGGTACTGGCGTAGTTTTCGAAGATTCACTTCATAAGTTTTTCCTTCGTGTACAAACGTTTGGGCCGGGAAGGATTCACCCAACTGAGCATTAAGAATCCAAGAACCGAGACTGAGTTTTCCGGAACTGATTTCCACAATCGCGAGTGGATTATTCGGGTTATTATCATCAAAACTTTCGGGGATTGGCTTATAGGTTAGCGGTGTACGAGCGCCAACGCCTTGGGTGACTTGTACGACGTCACCTTGGGGAAATTGAGATTTAGCTCTCAAAATAGAATTGGGGAAATATTTTAAAATTTTAGCGGTGAAAGGAGTGTTTGGTAGGCTCAGCGTAGTTTTTTGTAGAAGCTCCTCGGGTACTGAGACTACTTTGTCGGTGCCATCAGAGGTGTGCTCGATCACCACTAATTCATAACTTCGAAAAGCTTCACTGTAGTTACGTTGTTCTTTTTCGGGTATGACCATGGCGGACTCATCTTGGTATAGAGCAGTAACAAATCCTCCGACTAAGAGGAGCAGCAGGCCGATGTGAATCATTTTAATACCCCAATGTTTATAGCCCTTTTTATCCTGAAACTTTTGGAAGTGGGCGCAGATTAAGTTAATCACCAATATTAGTCCCAAAAGAAAACCGCCGGGCAGGGGAAGGTGTAGTGGAGCCGAAGAATTAAGCGGGTATAAGCAGAACCAAGTACTAAAATATTCTTTTTGGATATGCCAAACGCCCCAATGAACTTGTTCAAGTGTTCCCAATAAAATTAGGATCATCGATAATCCCATGAGTACGACCGTCAGTTTGAGTGATGCAGCGAATTGGTAGATTCGATTAAGCACGGTCGGATTCGTTGAACTCATGGTAGTTGAGTTTGGGTTACCATTTTTAGGAACGATTCCTTCTCGGCATTTACCATGGCGGTGTCACCCGTAAGTTTGAAAAACCAGGTCGCATTATTTTTGGGAAGAATAACCGCGGTGGTAAATTTCTTTCCATCGGCCGAGGCTAGCTGATAAACTCGACCCGATAGATTACCAACGCTGATAGGACTTTGGTCGGATTTAATTTTTTCATCACTGACTTTTTCAAGTCCCAGTTGGCCGCGCCAGCGATTGACGTTTGCCGTGTCGCCCCCTACATCTCCCGGGAAAACAGTGACGGCAATTTCGGCCTTCGATCCATCGGCTTGCGTGATACTCCAACTGCCTTTGCGCATAGGGTTAGGTGCTGTAGCAATCCAAGTTTTAGGAACGGGTCCCCACTTAGGTTCGGAAAATGAGGCGACTTCTGCTTGCATGGTGGCGTTACCTTTCATCGCATTATTGGGCTTTGATGAATCCTCGCTGACTTTTGCGGCTGCAGGTGCGTTTTCAGACTTTACCACGTAGGTCGAAATTTTGGGCTCGGGCTTACAAGCACAGAGGATTAAAGGTAGAATGATTAACCAATGTCTCATCGTAATTCAGACAATAACTCGCCTCCTTGTTGGCAACCAAAAGGCAGTAATATCAACTAAACTAATAGGGACTATTCCTAAATAGACTCCCGGGAAGTGCTTTTAGTTAGCAAAACGGAAGAGGGTGACGTCTCCGTCCTTAAACAGGTACTCTTTGCCTTCGAGGCGATATTTTCCAGCGTCGCGGGCAGCCGCAACGGAGCCGAGCTTTACGAGGTCAGTGTAGGCCACAATTTCCGCTTTAATAAAACCTTTTTCAAAATCGGTATGAATGACACCGGCACATTGTGGAGCGGTCATCCCATGGCGAAATGTCCAAGCCCGTACTTCTTTTTCACCTGCCGTAAAATAGGTGGCCAGTCCGAGTAATTTATAGGCGCCGCGGATTAATCCCGAGACACCTGAGTCAGTTACGCCGAGAGCGCTGAGATAATCTTTAGCTTCGTTCGGAGGTAACTCACAGAGTTCGGCTTCGACTTGAGCACAAATCACGACCGCTTCACAGCCCGATTGCTCAGCAATATGTTTACGCACCGCTTCGACGTAGGGATTCTTGGACGGATCCGCTAAATGTTCCTCAGCGACATTGCATGCGTAGAGAACTGATTTGGATGATAGAAGAGCGTAGCTTTTGATTCTGTTTTTTTCTTCTTCGTTCACCGATAAACTGGACGCAGGTTTGCCGTCATTTAAATGTTTAATCAGGCGAGTGAGCAGTTCGACGTTGGCAATGGCGTCTTTATCCTGACTCTTAATTTTCTTTTGATTTTTATCGAGTTGCTGTTCGGCCGATTGAATGTCGGCTAAGATCAGTTCGGTCTCAATGACGCCGATATCGCGGATGGGGTCGACTTTACCCATGGTGTGTAAGATGTCATCGTTGTCGAAACAACGGACGACGTGGACGACCGCATCAACTTCACGAATATTCGCTAAAAATTTATTTCCTAAACCTTCACCCTTGGATGCACCCGCAACCAATCCGGCAATATCTACAAATTCAACGGCGGCGGGAATGACGACTTTGGTGCCAGCGATTTTTTGAAGTTCAAAGAGACGCTCGTCGGGAACTTCGACGACGCCGACGTTGGGCTCGATGGTGCAGAACGGATAGTTCGCGGCCTCCGCTTTGCGTGAGCGGGTGAGCGCGTTGAAGAGAGTAGACTTACCGACGTTGGGTAGTCCGACGATGCCTGCCTGTAACATAGAGTTTGCAACCTGTGCTTCCTTGCCCCGGAGGTCAAGTGCCGGAAATGAACAAGGGCAAAGTCTCCGCTTCTTCGCGGGTTTTGCTGTTGGGTAGAACGACCTCTTGGTCTGGCAATACACGCCCTTTTTTGAGTTTCGCTAAGCAGGCTCGACCTTTAATCGACTGCACACTCAGTACTGCACAAGGTTTTAAGTCGTGATCGCGTGCGACGATAACATCATTCTCTCTTAAACTGAACTCCGGTACTTCTCGCACTAAATGAATAGCGATGAGACCGCCGAACTCAGACGAATGCCCGATAAATCCAATGCGATAGTTAGTTGAACTACCGATGGGTTTACTGAACGGAGAAACTGGCTCAATGACTTCTGTCTCTGTTGGCGTCGTTGCACAACCCGTAATGAGTAATGCTAGAACGACGCAACAGAGACGTGAAATCACTTAGAGCTGCTGATTTTGTTGCTGTTGTTGACGGTGCGCAGCGATGAAGTCGTTGTTCTTCTGACGGAACGCTTCCAACGTGGCGCTTGGCTTGTCGATTTCGCTTAATTTATCAGGATCGGTTTCAGGATCCACGAAGTTATCAAATCCAGGACCGGAAGTATCGAGTTCACCTTCAAACATACCTTGGAGTTTACGCATGCGGGTGGGGTGACGCATCTTACGGAGAGCCTTAGCTTCAATTTGACGAATACGTTCACGGGTCACCTTGAAGTGACGACCGACTTCTTCGAGTGTGCGTTGAACGCCATCGAGTAAACCGAAACGAAGAATTAAAACTTCTTTTTCACGTTCAGCTAAGGAATGTAGAACGAAATCAATCTTCTCACGCAAGAGACGAGTTGAGGCCGTATCGCTTGGGTTTTCCGCTGATTTATCTTCAATGAAATCGCCCAAAGAAGTGTCTTCACCATCACCAACGGGTGATTGTAAGGAGATAGGCTGCTGAGCCATCTTCATGATTTGTTGTACGCGATCGATGGCCATGTTCATCTCATTGGCAACTTCTTCGGCAGTAGGCTCGTGACCTAATTCTTGAGTTAATTGTTTTTGAACCTGCATTACCTTGTTCAAGGTTTCAATCATGTGAACCGGGATACGAATGGTACGCGCTTGATCGGCAATCGAGCGGGTGATCGCTTGGCGAATCCACCAGGTGGCGTAGGTCGAGAATTTGTAACCACGACGATATTCGAATTTCTCAACAGCTTTAACCAAGCCCATGTTACCTTCTTGGATGAGATCGGTGAAGAGCAGTCCGCGATTTTGGTATTTCTTGGCGATGGAAATCACTAAGCGCAAGTTGTGCTCGACCATTTCAGTTTTCGCTTTTTGAGCTTCGTCTAAATGTTTACGCACGGAACGTACGCAGTGGAGCAGTTCGGTTGGCGACATGCGCCAGCGACGTTCAATCTCTTGGGCGCGGGTGGAGGAGACTTCGGGACGGCGAGCGAGTTTAGCACGTACGGGTCCACGCATAATCGGAGCCGGATTTGCTAGAAGACGACAATCTTCGAGGTCGGCCTTTAATTCAGGTAATTCCAACCAATCTTCAAATAGCTTCATCTTGAAGAAGAATTTACGGAGGATGTCTTTACAGCCTTCTTTGCTGGTTAACTCAATCTTACGATAAGCTTCACGCGCCTTGGCTTTTTTACCTTCGTCTTTTTCTTCGTTGTATTTTTTCCAAGCCTTTTCGAGTCGTTCTTCGAGTTTGATACATTCATCAATCGCTTTGGGTAAGTTCTTATAATAATTATCACGCGACTCTACTTTTTTATCGATGACGACTTTATCAAAACGTTCTTCCTTTTTGAAAACCTTTTGGGCGAGATCGAGTTGGTAGGGTAAGGTCAGCCAGCAGGAGAAGAGGAATTCTTGAGCGCGTAATTCCGTGTCTTCGATGCGTTTGGAAATCTCGACTTCTTGTTCGCGGGTGAGTAGGGGCTTGTGGCCCATTTGCTTTAAATAAACATTGAACGGATCGTAAGGAGCATCTGCGGGCACTGTGCGCGCTGCTTCCTCTTCCGACTCATCGATTTTCTTCTGATACATTTCGACTTCTTCTTCATCGAGTAATTTAATTTCTAAATTATCGAGAATGTTCATGATGCTTTCGATCAATTCGGCATCGGTCGCACTGTCAGGGATGACTTCGTTAATATTCTGAACGGTGACGTAGCCATTCTTTTTGGAGAGTCCGACCAGAATCTGAACCTTGGCATTAACATCTTTAGGTATAGTCGGAACGCTGACCGCTTTGTCTTTACCAAAAGGAATAGGTTTAGGTGCGATTTTCGCTATGATTTTGGGATCAATCACCGGTTTGGCTGCGACAGGCTTGGCTGCGACAACAGGGGACACCTTAGCGGGTGCTACTTTGGTCGGCGCTACCTTGGCGGGTGCCAACTTAGCGGGGGACAGTTTCGTGTTTACGATAATGGGTTTGCTTACCGGCTTGGCCACGACGGGCTTCGTTACGACGACTGGCTTAGCAACGACTGGCTTCGCGGGTACCTTGGCTGCGGGTTTCGCAACGGCTTTGACCACGACGGGCTTAGCCGCAGGTTTAGCAGGTTTTTTGGAGTGAGCTTTTTTGGTATTTTTGTTTTCGGGCATGTTGGGAAAGTGGATGGGTTTAAATTTATGTTACCCTCTGTATACTAAGGGCTCGGTATTGAGCAAAAACGGCGAGGGCGGAATTTTGAGTTAAACTGAGCTTATTTTAGTTTTCTGACTTAGGCAGCGACGGGGGAGTTTGGCTTTCTTTGCGTAGTTTAATTTTTTCGGCTAATAAGGAATTAAGTTTATCGACTTCGGTGGAAGCCGTTGAGGCGATTTGGGCGTCGATTTGTCGATTCTGAAGTTGGATACCTCTTTGGTGAAAGGCTTTGAGGATGCTGTTGATTCTGGATTTTAATTCACCTTCATGGTCCTGATCTTGGGTGAGGTGGGAAGTTAATTTAGCGGCTTCGCTTTGGAGTTCTGGATCGAGTACGTTAACGGCTTCACGGATTCCTTTAAAATGTCCGTTCACCGCTTCGTTTAATAGGGCCAGCAATAAACTGCCTCCTCGATAATTAACATCAATCCACTCAAGGGGTAGGGCTTCGGAGACGGGAATAAAGTACTGTTCATGCCTCAATAATACATGTAGTAAGTCTTCTTCTGGAGTTGTCAAGCCCCCCCCCTTGACAACAGGGACTTCGACCGGTTGGGCGGCGGCTAACTGGGCGGCTGGTCGGCGGGATGCCGAATTGGCCAAATGTCGTTCATAGGCCATGTGCATCTCGCGAATACCGATGCCGGCGTGTCGCGCAGCCTCATTAAGTGCCTCGCGGACAATTTCCTCGGCGCCAGCTTGTTCCACAATGGGGAAAATGCTTTCAAGTAGGGAGAGTCTTTGGGCTAATGGGCTGGTTGTACTCCCTTCTGGGATGATGGACTGCACGCAGAAGCGCATGGCGGTTCGGGCCGTTTTTAAAAGGTCGGGCCAAGACTCGATGCTGTGGGTGGAAAAATATTCATCCGGGTCTTTGCCACCAGGGAGTGAGAGGAAGCGAATGTCGAGACCTTCACGTAGGCCGATGGGGAGGAGACGAAGGGCAGCTTTTTGTCCGGCGGCATCAGAATCTAGGAATACCACTAACTGTTTGGTGAAGCGTCGCAACTGGGCGAGGTGATCTTCGGTGACGGCGGTACCTTGAGCGGCGATGACCCCGTGAATGCCGACGGAGTGACAGCGGATCGCGTCGAGTTGACCCTCAACGAGCACGAAAGGTTCTTCGTCTTTTCGGTTCGCCCGTGCGCGGTCCAAATTAAATACCGTTCGAGATTTTTTAAATAAATCGGTCTCCGGCGAATTTACATACTTGGCTTCGCGCGAAGGGTCGTCCTGGGGCGTAATATCGAGTGTTCGTGCGGTAAAAGCGATGACACGGCCTTGGATATCGCGAATGGGAATGACGAGGCGTCCGCGAAAACGACAACGCCAGCGAATCGGATCGGGCTGTTTATCGACTCCGAAAAATAGGCCTGTTCCGGCAATCGCTTCTTTAGTGAAATTCTTTTTTAATAGTCCAGGGATTAATTTCGAGTCATCAATCGGAGCAAACCCGATACCGAAATCCTCAGCGACAGACAGCGGAAACTTTCTTTTTTCAATCCAGTAATTTTTCATCCACTCGCTGTGTTGGGCGTCTTCCAGAAAACAACGATGCCAGTAATCGGCAATCAGTTGGTGAATTTCTAATAGTTGGCTGCGCAGTGAACGGCCTTCGGTAGTTTGTGACGACTGTTCGTATTCTAGTTCGACCCCGAAGCGCATCGCCACGCGCTCAACCGCTTCAGGAAAATCAAGACCTTCGCGGGCGGTGACTAATTTAAAAACATCGCCGCCTTGCTGAGTACTAAAGCAGTACCACAAACCCGTTTCAGGATTTACCTTAAACGACGGACTCTTTTCGGATTTAAAAGGACTCAGTCCCCACCAATCCCGACCGCGTTGTTTCATTTGCGTGTAGTCGCCTGCCAGAGCTACAATATCAGCTCGTTGTCTTAAGTCGTCGATGGATCTGCGTGAGATGAGTGCCACTGCTGTCAAGGGGTGTGTGTCAAGGGGGTCGGTGCAACCGAAAATATTGTTAATTTAGCTCTTAATACAAGCAGGGGTTTGCCTTAGACCTAAAAATAATCATACCACCCCTTGTGCGGCTATCACGAATCTTACCTCCCGTTTTAACGGCCTTCGTTATCCTGATTATCTGGCAGGTATTACCGCCTATTCTAGGGGTTAAGGATTATCTCTTGCCACGTCCTAGTTTAGTTTACCACACCATCGTCAAGGAGGCCCAGTTTTTGGTTCCGGCTGCGGGTCGAACGGCCGTCGCCGCTGCGTTTGGACTACTGAGCGCGATTGCGGGTGGGTTGATTGTGGCGAGTTTCTTTACAATGTTCGTCTCAGTGCGTCGAAGTTTTCTCCCTTGGGTTTTAATTTTGCAAATGACTCCGGTGATTGTCTTGGTACCGCTGATTGCGATTTGGTTGGGATCGGGTTTGGCGAGTATTGTCGCGATCACATTTTTAATATCCTTTTTCCCCATCGCAGCTTCAGCGTCATCGGGCATGTCACAGGTGGATCCAAACTATGCAGACTTATTTAAAGTGATGAAGGCGACTCGTGCCCAAACCTTTTGGAAACTCTGGGTGCCTGGTGCACTGCCGAGTGTGATTACCGGTGTGAAAATTGCGGCGACCTTAGCCACTGTCGGTGCGGTGAGTGGCGAGTATATGGTGGGAACTAATCCCGCTGAAAGTGGCTTAGGTTATCTTCTACAAATTTATTGGAGTCGGACCGATACCGCGGCCGTTTTTGCTGTCGCCGTGGTCGCTTGTATTGTCGGCTATTGTTTCGTTGCCCTTGTGAATTGGATCGGGGCGCGATTATTAATCCGCGATTAATTTTCTAGTCGACGCACTGAGGCCAGAGACTTCGGAAAGCCATTTGGGCTTCTTTATCCGGTATTTCTGGACGTTCGGGGTCAGTCAGAAACTTCAATGGAAATGCGGGTTTAATGGATAAAATGGTGATGACCTGATCTTTAATTTTGAACACGGCGTACCAAGCACCACAGCCGATATCGAAGAGGTTGCCGTGGCGACTACGAATACGACGCGTGCGGTGTGGCGAAGGATCGCGCGAGAGAATTTCTTGGAGTCGCTCGGTGAAATCGATGTCCCAGGTTTTTCGTAACCACGAAAGATGTTCCTCGGCGAGTGCGCTATAAATGATTTGATATATTGGAGGAGCACTTTGGGCGTTGTCGATTTCTTGGAGCCAGCCTGCTTTGGAATCGGGAAACGAATCGTAAGCGGGGATGTAAGGTTTAATATCAAAAACAGGAGTGCCTTCGACTAAGTCGCACGGCCCGAGGATCAGTTGGTTTTTTTTGATACCTAGAAGTTGAACGGGCGTGATGCCGAGTGGGTTGGGGCGGTGAGGGGAGCGCGTGGAAAAAACGCCGCGACGTTTGGCCGGTCCGCGAGGAGGCAGGACTTGTGGACGCCAATCTTTATTACGATGGAACCACCAAATTAGCCAAATGCGATCAAAGCCTTCGAGATCCAATAAAGCCTTCTGATATTTATCACCCTTGATGAGTTCTAAAATATTGGTCTCCGGTTGTGATTCGTCGGGTTGATGTCGGGCATTAAATTTGAGCGATTTACCGTTACGGATAAAGCCAATGGGTTGGATGGTCAGTTCGTCGCTCACGTGTTTTTATTAACACTAGCGGAGGTTAACTGACAAGAGGCGTTTGCTGGTTTCATCGGCTTGCCTAAAATTCAAATTCTCTGTATAGTCGGGCCACATTGAGTAAAGTTATCAATCTTTCCTGCTATAAATTTGCCCCGCTCGACAATCTCGAGGGTCGCAAGGCGCAGTTTCTTGCACTGTGTTTAGAACAGAAAGTTAAGGGTACTATTTTATTAGCCCCCGAGGGAATTAATTTTTTTATCGCGGGAACGTCTCAGCAATTAGACCATATTTTAAAGGCGCTTCGTGAAATTCCTGGCTTGGCGGATATCCGGCCCAAGGAAAGTCCGAGTGGCGAACAGCCGTTTAAACGCATGTTGGTGAAGATTAAAAAAGAGATTATCGCATTTGGAATTGAGGGGGTAAATCCTGCACTTAAGCCGGCGCCGAAGATTACGGCTCAGGAGTTGAAGAAGATGTTGGATGAAGGTCGTCCGATTACTTTATTAGACACACGCAATGATTATGAAGTGCGGATGGGCACGTTTAAAGGTGCGGTGCCTGCGGGCGTGATGACGTTCCGGGAATTCCCACATGCTGTAAAAAAACTTCCAGACCATTTAAAGAGTCAGCCGGTAGTAATGTTTTGTACTGGAGGAATTCGTTGCGAAAAAGCGGGACCGTTTATGGAGATGGAAGGGTATACCAACATCATGCAACTCGATGGAGGTATTTTAAAGTATTTCGAAGAAGTCGGTGGAGCGCATTACGACGGCGAGTGTTTCGTTTTTGATGAAAGGGTGGGTGTTGGACCTGATCTTCAAGAGACGCCCTCGATACTCTGTTTTAACTGTCAGATGCCTCTGTCTTTAGTCGATCAGCAGCACCCCGACTACGTGTTGGAAAAGTCCTGTCCTTATTGCATTCACGGCAAGTCCCAGGGCCGTCCGATAGCTCCCCAATTAGATAATCGCGGATAGATTTTAAATACCCCCTTTATTTATTGGGTTTTCGTGTGACGACCTTGTTGCAAACTATTTAAGATGTAGGGTTGAAACTTTAAATAAATTAGGGTTTTGTACCTAAGTAATGAAGCCCCTTAAGTCTCTGTTGTTAACCCTTTTTGCTTTCGCCTCTGTTTTGGCTGTTAGTGCAGCTGACGCCGCTACGAGCAAGCAAGCGTCGACCGCTACAAATGCCGAAATCACCAAGGCTGCGTTGTCGGCTGGTATTGATGCCACTAAATTAAAAGCCGCAGCGAAGCGCGATAAAGATATGCGTATCAGTAGTGCCAGTGGTGCGGCCTTTTATGCGTGTCGTCGCAACACCGCCAAAATTGCCACTTCGAGCGACCCAGAATCATTCACTACAGCGACACTGTTCCCTTTTACTCAGACATTTTTACTCCACTCACGTCCTGGTTCAACCAAGGTTATTTATTTAGATTTCAAAGGCCATACTACTAAAGGTTCGTATTGGAATACTGATCGAAGAGGGATATCGATTGTCACTCCTGCTTTTGATTTAGATGGCAAGCCTAGTACATTTAATTACGCTGAGCACGCAATCATCCAGAAAATTTGGAAAGAAGTTTCCGATGCCTACGCTGTCTTTAATGTCGATGTGACCACTCAGGATCCCGGTGTTGAAGCCATTCGTAATACTTCAACCTCGAAGGCTCCTATCATCACCGATACTAATTTCGGCGTTCGGGTATGTTTGGGTGGTAAGGTTTCCTATCTACCCAATTGGCAAGAGATCGTAACAAATGCAGATGATCTCTATGGTATCACGCCTGAAATCGGCTGTTTCAATAAGCAGGTATCTCAAGTTGCCTATGCGAACGATGCACCTGTGCTCGTTTTTACTGATATGGCTCTGCAGCGTGGTAGTGCAAAAGATATTGCGGATACTACGGTCCATGAATTGGGACACGCGTTTAATTTGTACCACTCAACCACGGATGATGGTACGACCCAAGTTGAATACTACCCAGGTCACAATGATTGGGCGCCTTATATGGGTGAACCGACGGGTAAGAGTGTAGTTCAATGGACCAATGGTGATTACGATGCTAACTCTACGAACAAAACCCAAGATGATTTAGCGACTATCGCTGGTTATATTCCGTACGTCACTGATGATCATGGAGGCAATAAAGCTGGTGCGACAACGCTCACAACGACTAAGGTTAAATCGACCGTGCGAAGTGCACTTCCCGTTTATCTTTATACATCGAGTGCGACCGGTTTGATTAACAATCGTACAGACAAGGATTTCTTCAAGATCGATGTTGGTGGTGGTGAGTTTTACATCGAGGCTACCGCAGCAGATCCTCAGGCTAATTTGAACATTCAAATTAAAGTCTACAAAGCTGATGGTGTTACTGAGGTGGTTAATTCGGATCCGTACGGTACGCCGTATGAAGAGGAACTAGGTATGAATGACTCGTTTCACCATTATAATTTAACCACAGATACTTACTACATCTCAATTGAAGGAGTAGGCGCCTATTGGGACGAAGATGCAGCAACTTTCTATAATGAAAGCACGGCTAACCCTGCCGATAGTTCATATGACCCTCTAACTGACACCACCACGCTTAAATACTCAGCCTTCACTGATTACGCTTCCATTGGTCGCTACACATTGAAAACTACCGGTTGGGGTACTCCCAATAATAGCGCTCCCGTTGCGCTCACCACAGGAACTACGCAGCAAGGTGGTATGGCTCCTTCCACGGTTAAGTTTGTGGGTTCCAATTCCTACGACACCGATGGAATTATTACCAACTACCTCTGGGACTTTGGTGACGGAACTAGTTCCACTTTAGTAAATCCGACTCACGTTTACACGACCGCAGGAAGTTACACTGCAAAGCTTCTCGTTACTGATAACTCGAATGAAACCAGTGCACTAGCGCCTTACCCAATCACCGTTAAGGCAGTTTCTGCTGTGAAGGCGGTTAATGTATTATCTGTTTCCGTGGCCTGGGTTAAGAGCACCTTCACGACTGGGTATTTCGCAGCAACCATTACTGTTGGTGATCAAAATGAGAAGCCCATCGCGGGTGCTGTGGTGAGTGTGACCTCATCAGGATTAGCTTCAGGTACTGCTACGGCTACCACGAATGCACAGGGCGTTGTGACAATCAAATCCGCGGTTATGCCATCTACTCCAGCCGGAACAGAAACATTCACCGTTACTAATCTGGTCTTGAGTGGTTATCCCTACGACTCGACCAAGAACACTGTTTCCGCAGGTAGCCTGACTCGATAAGTTTTCTTAAATAAACTGAAAAGCCCCTGAATTCCCGATTTAGGGGCTTTTTTGCCTTTATATACCTCGCATGCTTGTAGACTGCGGCGAGTGGTAATGTATAATTATGTTATGAAAAACCTAACGTTGAGTGTGGTTGTAGTGGTTTTTTTCTTAACGGTTTCAATGTTTGCGGGACCGGATGATAAAAGCTACTCGGCGCGGAAATCGTCCGACGCCCAAAATGAATACGCGGCCAAAGAAGCCCAAGTGGAAGTTGAATCATTTAAAAAAGCAGCACGTTCCGATAAGGATATGCGTTTGGACCGTGACGGACGACCACTCTATGTCTGTCAAGCGATGCCTACTCAAGTGGGACCGGATACCAAGCCCTACACATCAACGGCTCTCTACCCGCTCACCCAGACCTTTTTATTACACTCTCGTCCCGGCGCCGCGAAAGTGATTTATCTCGATTTTACCGGCCACGTCACCACTGGTACGTCATGGAACTCCACCTTCGCAGCGGGTGCTAATTTTACGACACCGGCATTTGATACGGATGGTAGCCCCACTACTTTTTCTACATCAGAACAGGCCGTAATCCAAGAAGTCTGGAAGCGTGTTGCTGAAGATTATGCCCCTTGGGATATTGATGTGACGACTGAGGATCCTGGTATGGAGGCGATCCGTCGTTTATCGTTGGGTGATACAAGATACGGTGTTCGCTGTGTGATTGGCGGTTCAAGCACTGAATGGTTTGGGCGTTCCGCCGGCGGTGCTGCCTACATTGGATCATTCTGCCGTAACTGCCCTACGACAACCACAGCCAACGATGCCCCCGCCTTCGTGTTCGCCCGCAACCTCAGTAATAACCCTAAATATATTTCCGAAGCAGCCACACACGAGATCGGGCACACTCTTGGACTTTACCACTCGGGCCAAACTAACGGTAACAGTTACTATTCCGGTCACGCCGGCTGGGCGCCGATTATGGGATTAGGGTATGACCGTGATACCGTACAATGGACGATGGGCGATTATCCTCTTTCTAATAACAATCAGGACCAGATGTATTTAATCACACAGATGATTCCGCGACTGCCCGACGAACATATCGGCACTCCTTCGAAGGCGGCAGTGATTACAGGTAATACTTTAAATGCAGGTGGGGTGATTCATGATCGCAATGACGTTGATTGTTTTAAAATTTCCGCTGGCCATGGTGTCGTGACGATTAACGGTCTGGCTGCTTCTCCCTCAGCAAATCTCAAGCTGTCGTTATCACTCGTTGATGAAAGAGGAAAGGTGTTGGCTACGGGAACCTTATCGGGAATGAACTCAACCTTAAGCGTCCCCGTTACAGGAGGAAATTATTGCATCGTTGTCGATGGCGTGGGTACGGGCGATGCCCTTACCGCATACACTGATTATGGTTCTGTCGGACGCTTTAGTTTGTCGGGCTCATGGTCGCCCATGCCGATTCCCAACGTGGCTCCTGTAGCTTTGACTGCTGGAACCAAATCTACCTCTGGAACTGTTCCACTGACCGTCGACTATGTTGGATCCAATTCCTATGATTCAGACGGCGTTATCGTATCTTATCTTTGGAATTTCGGCGATGGATCCTCTTCAATACTTAGTAACGTCTCACACACGATTACTGCAGTGGGTCAGTACAATGCCTCACTCACCGTCACGGATAACTCAGGTGCTCAATCAGTCAGTATGATTAGTATTATAGCTTCAGGGCCTGCTCCTCCTAATTATCTCAAGGTGTCATCGATGGCTATATCGTGGTCGCCATCATGGTGGATGGGCGCTGGACGATGTATCATCAAAGTGGTTGATCAAAGAGGTTATGGTGTTCCCAGGGCCACGGTGAATGTAACGGTTAAGGGCTTAGTTTCAGGAGTGGCCACGGCAACCACTAATAGTTCAGGTTATGTCACCATTGTTACGCCTAAAATATTATCCAACTTGAAAGGACCAATCACCTTTACGGTCACAAATATTTCTCGCACCGACTATCTCTATGACGAGACGAAGAATACTCTCACGAATGTCACACTGATCCGATGAGTTATTATCTAGATAAATAAAAAAGCCCTCAAGAGATTTTCTCCTGAGGGCTTTTTGTTAGCTAAGGAATTTACTATTTAACTTTAGCAGCCTTGTCGGCTTTCTTTGCTTTCTTGGCTTCTTTATCGCCACCACGACCGCTACCTGCGGAGGTGAATCCGCCAGCTGGGTTGAGTTCGCTGAGGACCTTGGAGAGGCGTTCGCGTGCAGCAACAGCAATGGGATCTTTAGAATCAGCCGGGACGAGAGTTTCAGTGAAGGGAGCGTCTTTCATGTCGAAGAGCTCACCTTTCTCATTAAACTTCCAACCGGGTTCACGCGCGTACCAAGCTCCACCGAGTTCGATGAAAATAGATGCACGGTGCGGGGTAGTATCGCCTTTGATTTGGGAAACTAAGCTCTTACCATCCAGAACACGCTTATCGGGCAGGGGTGCGCCGGTGATTTCGCAAAGGGTAGGGAGAATGTCACTGGAATCAGCCACATTGGTATTTAATTTGTCTGCTGCAGCAACACCAGGCCAGTTGACGATGAAGGGAACCAGTGCGCCACCTTCGAGCATGGTGCCCTTGGATCCACTGAGACGTTTACCGCCAATGGTCGCGCGATCGGATTGTGCTTTGGCCGTTCCGTTGTCGCCCATGAATACGATGATCGTATTTTCGCGAAGTTTGAGACGATTGAGTTCAGCCACTAAATTACCCACGAGTTTGTCCATGTAGACCATGTTATCGTTATAGGTAATCGCCATGCGTTTAGCCGCATCAGCGTCTTCGGGCAGAGGTTTGCTATCAGGTGTAGGTAAAATCTGCGAGTGAACGTGTGACAGCGAATAATAAAGGAAGAAGGGTTTGTCTTTATTCTTATTTAGGAATTCGAATGCATTTTTTTCCATCAAGTCAGGCATGTATTCATCGTTCGTGAGTTTGAGATCCTTTTCGTTTATATTGTAGGCACCTGGCTTAGCGCGAACGCCGCCCTCAGCACCTTTTTCTCCCTCGAGTTTAGAAGTCTTAATTAACTCAGCACATTTTTCGACGTTCCAATAAATACCGCTGGCTTTGAAGCTGAGCACATAATCAAATCCCCATTGCTTAGCATCGCCGCAAGGAAGAATTTGTCCCCACTTGCCAATCATGGCGGTGGTGTAGCCGGCTTTCTTTAAAACGGTAGGAGTCATGACTTCAGCACCTTCACCTTCACGTACCATTGTACCGGATCCATCTTGGTCGACCGCGCGAGTGCGAAATCCGTAACGTCCAGTCAGAATGAGTGCACGTGATGGACCGCAGAGGGGAACCGTATAGAAGTGATTGAAACGAACGCCGCCCTTGGCTAACGCGTCGATATTTGGAGTCTTGTACGCCTCACCACCATTACAGCTAAGTTCAGCATAGCCAAGGTCATCCGCCAAAATGAAGACGATATTAGGCTTAGCGGGGCTGGCAGCTTGGAGGGCAGTCCCAATAAGCAGTAAGCCAAGACCACAGAGAGTACGGAGTGATTTCATAAGATGGGTGCGAGATATGTAGTTAAATGTTCAACGGATACAACACTCTAAAAAGGGTATAGTTCCAGAATGCTCCGTTTAAACAGTGTCTCTTGGGTAGGGGCGCGACTGCGTCGCGTCCACGCGTTTCCGTATTTCCACGTGTCCCCTCGCGGTTACCTAAATACTGAACGCGATCCAGAGTCCGGCCGAGCTAGCAATCGCCAGTGCCAACCAAATTCGATAGTCCGCATATAACGGAACGGATTCATCCTTCTCAGCAAACGTCGCACCTTGAATCGTGGTGTGCGCTAATTGTTCATCCGAAGACTTCTTCGTAAATAAACTGACAACAATCAGTACGATAATACTTAAAGCACCCGCTACCATCGCACTGTGGGTGAAGGGCTTTAGGTAAACATTATCCATGAATGGAATGAAGGTAGCGCCGCCCGACTTCATGTGTTCGCTATTCCAGAGGAAGCATCCTGAGATCACGGTGGACGCAGCAACGCAGGCCAGAACTCCGGCAGTGGTGATACGTTTCCAGGTAACTCCTAAGAAGAAAATTCCCGCAAAGGGTATCATCATATAAGACTGAACGGCTTGCAGGTAATCGAACATCGATTTGGCCTTACCGATCAGCGGAGCCCACGCAGCGCCTAAAATGAAAACAACCAGCACCGACCAGCGACCGACGGAAATCTGAGTTTCATTACTGGCGTTAGGTTTAAATTTTAGAAAAATATCACGAGTTACTAAGGTTGAAATAGAATTGTAGGTCGCCGAGATATGTCCCATGAGTGCCGCCGCGATTCCCGCTACAGTTAAACCGAGAAGACCGTGTGGCATGAGGTTACCTAATATGACCGGATAAGCATCATCGTTGATGGGCACTCCATGACTATCGAGAGGCATGGCGAGTTTACCTTGGTGATACAGGGAGAGGGCAATCAATCCTGGCATTACGAGAATGAAAGGTGTGAGGAGTTTCAGGAAACCACAGAAGGTCGCACCCAGACGGCCTTCATTGATATCTTTGGCCGCAAAGACGCGTTGCACGAGTACTTGGTCCATAGACCAATAAAATGAGCCGACCAGAAAAGTCGCCGTCAACATCCCGAACCACGGAACAGACTCATCCGTCGCTGGCTGAATCATATTGAGGTAGTCACGTCCGGTTTTTGCCTGTGCAATATCTAGCCCGTGCTTCAATCCATCCCATCCACCGACAGCGCTCATACCTTTCCAGAGTAAAATAAATCCCGCGATTAAAAGTACGGTCGATTGTAATGAGTCCGTGAATACAACGGCTTTCAAACCACCTTTCATGGTGTAGAGTGCGGTGAGGAGTCCAACGACCCAGATCACGACGATTTGACCGGGAATCGCAACGCCACCGATGACAACGCCATCAGAAAGCCCAAACACCGGAGCCATTACTTTCGATGCTGCCCAGAGTGAAATCGATACTTTGGCTAAGACTGACAACACGATCATAAACAACGAGAAGGTCATTCGTACCGAGGGTCCGAAACGTTTTTCAAGGAACTCAGGTACCGTGTAGATTTTATTGCGGATGTAGAAGGGGAGGAAAATGAGAATTAGAGGAGCTAAGCAAAAGACGGCTGACCATTCCCAGGCTCCAATGGCAATACCGACGGCGAAACCACTTCCGGCTAAGGCGACGAAGTGTTCGGCGGATATGTTGGCGGCGAAGAGGGAGGCACCGATCACGGGCCAGCGCAAGGAACGTCCGGCCAAGAAATACGATTCACTCGTCGTCGCTTTACGACCGACAAACATCCCGACCAGGAGGATGACAAACGCATAGACTC
>JBAXIK010000025.1:0-18337 GCA_037138415.1 Opitutia bacterium
GTGCCCACAAGGACAGGCTGTCCTTTTTTATGTGATTCGGTAATTTGTTTTATCGAATAGCTGTATTTTTCACGACGCGTTTTAAAAACAATATCATTTTCGTCGATGCGAATGCAGTTTCGATGGGCGGGAATGGTCACTACTGTGAGACCGTAGATTTCATGGAATTCAGTGGCTTCGGTTTCAGCTGTACCCGTCATGCCTGCCAACTTTTGGTACATGCGGAAATAATTTTGAATGGTGATAGTCGCGTAGGTTTTATTTTCCTTTTCAAGGGCGACCCCTTCTTTGGCTTCGATTGCTTGGTGGAGTCCATCGCTCCAGCGGCGACCGGCCATAATGCGTCCCGTGTTCTCGTCGACGATCATGACCTTGTCTTCTTGAACAACGTAATGACGGTCTTTTTCGTAGAGGGCGAAGGCCTTGAGCAATTGGCCGATCGCGTGGATATCTTCAGAGACTTGAACGTAGGTGGCTTCGGCTTGGGTGCGTAATTCGTTACGTTGTTCTACGGTGAGCGATTCGTCTTTATCTAGTTCAACGTAGCGCGTTGGTAAATCGGGTAAAACGAAGGCATCGGGTTCGCCGGGGCGTAAGGTATCGCGCCCGAGTTGAGTGAGATCCGATTCATGATTACGCTCGCTGATGGAGAAGTACAAACGCTCCTTGAGATAATAGCGGCGATCTTTTTCGACTTCGCTCGCCAGATTACCTTCAAAAGATTCGAGTGCTTTTCTCCAGCGACCTACTTCCATCAAGCGGCTGAATGATTTATTACGAGGCATCCCGTGGGCGGTGAGCCAGAGTTTATCTAAAGTCTCTTGCGAAGGTTCTTTATTTTCAGGAACTTTTTTTAGTTCAATTTCGACTTCATTGATGATGCGGGTGACCAACTTAGTTTGTAATTCAAAAAGTTTACTGATGGGTTCAACTAAGCGGGGAAAAGCCGGTTCGCGTTCTTCGGTGGTGGGTCCGGAAATAATCAGCGGAGTGCGAGCTTCATCGATTAGAATCGAGTCGATTTCGTCGACGATACAGAAGTAGTGACCGCGTTGAACTTGTTCTTTGGCGGCTAAGGCCATGCCGTTGTCACGCAAGTAATCGAAACCGAATTCCGAAGCGGTTCCATAGGTAACATCGCAAGCATAGGCTTTTTGGCGTTCTTCATTACCCATTTGATTTTGAATGCAGCCCACGGTTAGGCCGAGCCAGCGGTAGAGGTGGCCGATCCACTCGGAGTCACGTCGTGCCAAGTAATCATTCACCGTAATCAGTTGGCAGTTTTTACCAGTGAGTGCGTTGAGATAAAGCGGCAGAGAGGCGACTAAGGTTTTGCCTTCGCCGGTGGCCATCTCGGCAATTTTATTTTGGTGTAGCGCGATACCGCCGACTAACTGAACATCGAAGTGCACCATTTCCCAGTTTAACTCATGTTCGCAGACAATGGCTTTGGTGCCGCAGAGTCGGCGGGCAGCATTTTTAACTACGGCAAAAGCTTCGGGTAAAAGGGCGTCTAATTTTTCACCTTTGGCTAAACGTGCTTTAAATTCTGCGGTCTTGGCGCGGACTTGTTCGTCGGAAAGTTTCTGGTATTCTAACTCCAGTGCATTGATGCGCTTAACGATGGGGTCGCACTTGCGGAGAAAACTCCGATTGTGGCTACCAACAAAGAGTTTGAGGATGCTTTGGAACATAGGGGACCGGAGGCGAAAGTTAGCAAACCCTCGGTAGAAAAGGCGAGCCAAAGCCCCCGTAGTTTCAATAATAAATGGGGGTAAATAAGTCGAGGTATGGCTTATTTTTACTAAAAAGGTCGATTTATTGGGGCTTTTGACGCTTTACAGTCCCACTTGTCACCCGGGCTCTCGATAGCGTAAGGTTTATTGACACCCCATGCTTAAGCTTTTCTTTAAGTCATTAACTATTTTTGCCGTATTCTTATCGGTAGAAGTCGTTGCGGCGGAAAGTCCCAAGGTGGTCATTTGGAAATTTGATGACGTGCGAGCAGGAGAAAAAGCCCGCCTACTGCCTGGATTCAAAAAAGTGAGCGAGTGGGCGGTAAAAAACAAAACGGTCATTTCGATGGGCGTGATCTGCGACTCATTAGCCACGCCCAGTCCTGAAGATGTCGCCTGGATAAAGAAAAATGCGATCGAGAATGCCGGATGTATCGAATTTTGGTTACACGGTTGGGATCATAAGAAAATTAAAAAACCCGATGGTACCGATGGTTCTGAGTTTAATGGCGCAGATTTAGAAACCCAGAAAAAACATTTTAAAGACGCCTGTGATATTTTTAATAAAAACACCCAA
Source organism: Opitutia bacterium (assembly GCA_037138415.1). GTDB lineage: Bacteria > Verrucomicrobiota > Verrucomicrobiia > Opitutales > UBA953 > UBA953. The sequence goes on from JBAXIK010000025.1 coordinate 2,314, forward strand.
CTGACGTTTAATACGTTCGGGGCACCGTATAATCAGAATGACGAAAACACAGTTGCGGCCATGGATGTTTGTCCGAATCTGACAAACTGGTTCTTTGGACCCAAAGACAAGAAGCGCTTTGTTTTGGGACGTTCGATTAATATGGAGGTCGCTACGGGTAAGGTGAGTTACGATAAATTTATGGAAGCCTATAAAGCTAAGACACCTGCAAGTCCCCTAGTTCTACAGGGTCACGTGGGCCAGTGGGATGACCAGTCCTACAACGATTTCGTTAAAATTGCTGATTTTCTTAGCAAACAAGGTTGGGTTGCGAAAACGCCAAGACAGTGGGCTGAGTCATCCAAAAAATAAATTCACTGAGTTGTTTGTCCGACGAAACACTTGAAGACTGATTTTCTGTCTTGCCGTTATCTCAATCCACTCAAAATTCAAAACTGTTTATGGCTGAAAACGTTTTAATTTTAGGAACAGGATGTGCGGGTTTAACCGCCGCGATTTACGCTGCTCGGGCAGGGTTAAATCCACTGGTTCTCGAGGGTGGTCAGCCGGGTGGTCAATTAACAACGACATCAGAGGTCGAAAATTTTCCTGGCTTCGTTCACGGCGTTGATGGCAATGAATTAATTACTAATATGAAAGCTCAGGCGGAACGCTTTGGTGCACGTTTTGCTTGGGATCGAATTGAGAAAGTAGATTTTTCTGGAGCCACTAAAAAACTCGTCGGTGGAGAAGCTACCTATGAAGCCAAGGCGGTCATTATCGCCACTGGAGCTTCGCCTCGACTCATGGGCATTCCTGGTGAAAAAGAATACTACGGCGGTAATGGAGTTACCACCTGTGCCACTTGTGATGGGGCGTTTTATCGCAACGTACCGGTCGTCGTGGTGGGTGGTGGTGATACTGCTTGCGAAGAAGCTTTATTCTTAACCCGTTTTGCCTCCAAAGTAATTTTAATTCATCGTCGTGATAAATTCCGTGCTTCTGAAATCATGGTACAGCGCGTGAAGTCTCACGAAAAAATCGAACTCGCTCTCAATTGCGTACCTTTTGAAATTTTAGGTGGAGCGGATGGCAAGGTTCACACCATTAAAGTGAAAGAGGCGGATGGAAAAACCCGTGAAATCCCCTGTAAATGTGTGTTTATTGCCATCGGACACATTCCTAATTCTCAACCCTTTACTCCTGCCCTGAAGGTTGATGGTAACGGTTACCTTGTCGCTGAAGCCAATACCGTAAATACCCAAGTCCCTGGTGTTTTCGTAGCGGGTGATTGTTCGGATCACGTTTATCGCCAGGCCATCACCGCGGCGGGTATGGGTTGTCGTGCTGCGATTGAAGCCGAACGTTGGTTGTCGGAGCACGCCTGATAATTACCCCATAAAAAAAGGTGCGGAGTCCGCACCTTTTTTATTTCTCATTGAAATATAATTACTTCGTCAGAATTTCCATCGCCGATTTCTTCTGAGGAATAAACGGCAAGACGTGTTCGGTGTAAGGAACAACAACGTCGAGCAAGTAAGGACCGTCGTGATCAAGCATTTCACGGATAGCATCACGAAGATCTTCACGCTTCATGACTTGACGTGCTTTGATACCGAAGCCGTTGGCAATCTTAACGAAGTCAGGATAGAGGCCGCCTGGATTGTCGGGGCTGCCAATATTGGAAGCATCACCTAAGATGGTATGTCCGCGAACGCCGGCGTAGAAGCGATCTTCCCACTGAACCACCATGCCCAAGTGTTGGTTATTTAGGATGAGAATTTTGGCGTTAATCTTTTCAATTTTCATACAGGCCAATTCCTGAATATTCATCAAGAATGAGCCGTCGCCATCGATATCGATGACCTGCTTTTTGGGGCAAGCGACTTTAGCGCCGATCGCAGCGGGAAGGCCGAAGCCCATCGTTCCAGCGCCTAGTGAGCTAATGAAAGTGCGTGGTTTATTGAATTGGTAGTATTGTGGGGCCCACATTTGGTGTTGGCCCACGCCGGTTGAGATAATCGCTTCGCCTTTGGTCTCTTGGTAGAGCATTTCAACGGCCTCTTGAGGTAAGATGTGCTTTGAACCCTTGCGATCGTAAGTGAAAGGGAAGGGATGTTCCTTTTTCCAGCCATTGATAGTGGTGTACCACTTTTTGAGATCAGGCTTTTTAAAATTCTTTTTCGTCAGTGCCGCGAGACGTTTGAGCGCGTGCTTAACGTCGGAGTGAATTGGATAATCTGCGAATTTATTTTTATGGTGTTCGGAGCGATCGATGTCGATGTGGACAATCGTTGCGTCGGGCGCAAATTTTTCAATCGCACCCGTGATACGATCGTCGAAGCGCGCGCCGAGTACGATAAGTAAGTCGCTCTTACAAACGGCCCAGTTGCCGGCAACGGTGCCGTGCATGCCGTACCAGTAGAGTGATTGTGGGTGATTGGCTGGGAAGGCGCCCAAGCCCATGAGCGTAGAAGCTACTGGAATGTTAGTCGCTTCAGCGAATTCCATTAACTCTTTGTGGGCGTCGCCCGAAAGCACACCACCACCGATGTAAAGAACTGGCTGTGAGGATTTTTCGATTAAGCGAATAATCGTTTCGAATTGTGCGTCGCCAGGCTTGGGCGGAACGGCTAAACCCGGGATGGACACATCGTCGATTGACTTAGGAAATACGGGCACAAACTCTACTTGTTGTACGTCTTTAGGAATATCAATAACGACGGGACCTGGGCGACCGGTTGTCGCAATTTTGAAAGCCTTGTACATGATCATCGGCAATTCTTCGTAATTTAATACGAGGAAGGAGTGCTTCACGATGGGAAGAGTCATTCCATAGAAATCAGTTTCTTGGAAAGCGGCACGGCCGATGAATTGCTGGTAAACTTGTCCGGTGATGCAAATGAGAGGAATGCTATCCATGTGCGCATCGGCAATCGCAGTCACTAAATTGGTAGCACCTGGACCCGAGGTCGCCATACACACCCCAGGTTTACCAGTAGCGCGTGAGTAACCGTGAGCCATGAATGCTCCACCTTGTTCGTGACGAGGAAGAATGGTACGAATTTTTTTGGAACGGGTGAGACCTTGGTGAAGTTCCATCGAGGCACCACCTGGGTAGGCGAAGATGGTGTCGACGCCGAGATTCTCGAGGCAGCGGACCATGACATCACAACCGCGCATTTTCACGCCGGTGGTGGCGGAAGAGGTGGATTTTGTTTTAGAGGTCGATTGCTTCGCAGCGTTCTTTTTTGTCATGGTCGATTAGCGGGATGTTTACCGCAGGGAATGGGTTAGAAAAGGTGTGCAAGGCGAAGGGGCAAGTGTGAATAACCTAGGAGGGTTAAAAACACCCCATTTAGGTTAATTAGGCCGAAATTTGACCCCGTTTTTTACCTAGAATCTAGTGTTTTATGTGCTTTAAACCTGCGACTGAAAGAGGGGACATCATGCCGGCCTGTAGGTAGGCATGTCCGGCGACGACCGCTGACTTTAAATCTTTTCCGAGGGCGAGGTGCGCGGTGATCGCTGCCGATAAAGTGCAACCGCTTCCGTGGGTATCTATTTCTTTGATGCGTTTCGCCTTCAGCACAAAAGTTTTTCCATCGGGCCAGGCGAGTACGTCGATCAGTTCATCGCCTTGTGCATGACCGCCTTTGAGTAAAAAAGGCACGCGATAAAGTTGAGCCAGTTCGCGGGCTTCGGCTTCGCAGTTATGACCGCCGATCGCATTTTTACCTAATAAAATCGAGGCTTCATCGAGATTAGGAGTAACTAAACTCGCTAATGGAATGAGACTTTTTTTGACCGCTTCGACGGCATCGCGTGATAAAAGACAGGCACCACTTGAGGCGACCATGACGGGGTCGATCACACTAGGAATTTTTGTTGAACTGATTAATTGCGCGACCGCTTCGACGATTTCTGTATTCAGCAACATCCCTGTTTTAAGGGCGCGCGGTTGAAAGTGCCGAATCACTTGCTGGCATTGCTCAATAACAAAGTCTGCTGGCGTAGCTTGAATTCCGCTGACTCCAGTTGGATTTTGAGCAGTTAAACAAGTGATGGCGGTGGTTCCGTAGACTCCATTCGCCGCAAATGTCAGCAAATCGACCTGAATGCCGGCACCCGCTCCGCTATCGGAACCGGCAATAGTGAGTGCCGAAGCTAACGCATTATTTAGGCTGTGACTTTGATTATCGGATTTCATTTTTGGACATTTTTAGCCAGCCACAGCGTTAAGTGTTATTTGTTATTTGCTATTTGTATTATTTGCAATTTAGAAAAGGTAAAAGCACACAAATTGAGTCCCGATAGCAAAAGTTCACCCCAACGTCGCTACATCACCTCCGATGCTCAGGCCGCTTTGGAGCGTTTAGTCGTCGGCCGTGAGTGTAATAATTTTGATAGTTTTAGTAGTGCTAGAAAAAGTATGGCTTACCTTGTTTTATTAAAATTAGGTTTAATCAATGCGACCGTAAAAGATGTTCCTGATCAATCCTACCCCGAGGTGACCATTCAAAGTGTCACTCCGTTAGGAAAAAAAACCTACGAGAACCAAACCAATTACAAGGAAAAGACTTCTGCAAAAATACCGCAAATTTTAGTTGCGATAACCTTGGTTGGAATTGCCGTTATTATCGCCCTAAAGTTTTTGAGAATTATCTAAGGTTTGTCCTTCCTTTAGTTTTATTATAGGGAGCATTAAGATTTTCTAATGCCCCATCAATATTTTGGGGTTATGAGTGGATATGAGGGATAAGATAGCCCCAAATCCGTTGACACCTTCGAGCGCTTTCTTCTTCTATTAATTTCCCTAATGTCTATCGGCTTGCCGTTGGACTGTTCATTTTCTCACACCCAACATCCCCATGGCAAAAAACAAAAAAAGTAATCATTCACCGACCACTAAATCGACAAAAGTAGTTTACACTTGGGGAGGTGGTAAAGCCGATGGCGATGGTTCGATGAAAGCTCTCCTCGGCGGCAAAGGTGCCAACCTCGCAGAGATGACCCGCATTGGTCTGCCCGTTCCTCCAGGTTTCACTATCACCACCGAAGTTTGCACTCACTACTACGCGAACAAGCGTACCTATCCATCCACCCTCCAAGCGCAGATGGAAGCAGGGGTCAAAAATATGGAAACTATTATGGGCACAAAATTTGGTGCCACCCAAGGAATGCCTCTCTTACTGGCGGTTCGCTCGGGTGCTCGCGATTCCATGCCCGGCATGATGGACACCATTTTAAATCTTGGTCTGAATGATCAATCAGTCATCGCACTGGAGAAAGCCACGAACAATTCCCGTTTCGCTTGGGATTGCTACCGTCGCTTCATCCAAATGTATGGTGACGTTGTGCTCGGCGTACAAAAACGTGAAGGCGAAGATCACGAGCCGTTTGAAACCGTCATCGAAGAATTTAAACACAAAAAATATGACGGAGATATCGAAGACTCTAAACTAACTGCCGCCGACCAACAAGAGTTGGTGAAGCGTTTCAAAGCTTTGGTTAAAGAGCGCACTGGTCGTGTTTTTCCTCATGATCCTTGGGAGCAACTTCGCGGTGCCGCGGGTGCGGTTTTCAGTTCCTGGATGAATGACCGTGCGATTGTTTATCGCCGTAAGTATAATATCCCGGCTGAGTGGGGTACCGCCGTTAACGTTCAAGCCATGGTGTTTGGTAACACTGGGGAACATTCCGGTTCAGGCGTAGCTTTCACCCGTAATCCTGCTAACGGTGTCGACGAGTTTTACGGAGAGTTTTTAGTGAATGCGCAAGGTGAAGACGTCGTTGCAGGCGTCCGTACTCCTGAGCCCGTGATTAAATTAAAGAACGTGATGCCTAAGAGCTACGAACAGTTATTAAAAGTACGTCAAATTCTGGAGAAGCACTTCAAAGACGTTCAAGATATCGAATTCACTATTCAAGAAGGTAAACTTTATATGTTGCAGACACGCAATGGTAAGCGCACGGCGGCCGCCGCTCTTAAGTTTGCTGCCGACATGGTGAAGTCTAAACTCATCGACTGGGAAACCGCTATTTTGCGCAATCCGGCCGACCAGTTAGAACAATTGTTAGCTCCGATTTTTGATGTTAATGAAGTCAAAAAAGCGAAAGCGATCGCGACGGGCCTGCCTGCGGGACCTGGTGCTGCTACTGGACGTATTTATTTCAATGCTGAACGTGCAGTTATTGCTGCCGATAAAGGCGAAAAAGTTTTATTAGTCCGCGTCGAAACTTCACCAGAAGATCTTCGTGGTATGATTGCCGCAGAAGGTATTCTCACGGCTCGTGGTGGTGTTTCATCGCACGCTGCACTTGTGGCCCGTCAAATGGGTAAAGTCTGCGTCTGTGGTGCTGCTGCGGTGCAGATCGACTACGATAAAAAAATCGCAACCATTGCCGGTCACAAATTCAAAGAAGGGGATTACTTATCGATCGATGGCACAGCGGGAACTGTTTATGCCGGACAAATCAAGACCGCGCCTTCTGAAATTATCGCAGGCCTTCTTAATAATGACAAGAATGCACAGAAGACCGAGAAATATAAAAATTATGTGCAGTTAATGAATTGGTGTGCACAGGCTACACGCCTGCAGGTTCGCACCAATGCCGACAATCCAGAGCAGACCAAACAAGCGGTCGCGTTTGGAGCTCAAGGTATCGGCTTAACTCGGACCGAACACATGTTCTTCGAAGGAAATCGTATCGATGCTGTCCGGGAAATGATTCTCGCAGAAACCGTGGAAGGTCGTCGCAAAGCTCTCGCTAAAATTCTTCCTTATCAGCGCGAGGATTTCATCGGTATCTTTAAAGCACTGAATGGTCTGCCTGCGACGATTCGTTTGCTCGATCCGCCCTTACACGAATTCGTTCCTCATGATGATAAAGCTCAGGCTTTACTGGCCAAGAAATTGGGAATTTCTAAGGAAAAAGTCATCGCACGCGTTCACGCCTTACACGAATTCAATCCAATGCTTGGTCACCGCGGCTGCCGCTTAGGTATCGCTTATCCTGAAATCACTGAAACACAGGCTCGTGCTATTTTTGAAGCCGCTGCCTTTGTGATGAAGAAGGGTATCAAAGTTAAACCCGAAGTCATGGTGCCTCTCGTTGGCTACAAGCGCGAATTAGACTTACAAGTCGAAGTCATTCATCGCGTCGCTGCCGAAGTCCAAGCTGAGAAGAAAGTGAAGATTGCTTATTCGGTCGGCACAATGATTGAGGTTCCTCGCGGTGCCTTAACTGCTGACGAAATTGCCCACACTGCTGAGTTCTTCAGCTTCGGTACGAATGACCTCACCCAGACTACACTCGGTGTGTCTCGTGATGACATGGGTAACTTCCTCGGTGCTTACACCGAAAACGAAATCTTCAAAAAGAATCCGTTCGCGAGTCTCGATCAGACTGGCGTCGGTCAATTAGTGAAGATTGCTATCGAGAAGGGCCGTCAAACCCGTCCTGATATCAAACTCGGTATTTGTGGTGAACACGGTGGTGAGCCTGAGTCCGTTAAGTTCTGTCACCGTGTAGGCTTATCTTATGTTTCTTGTTCGCCTTACCGCATTCCTGTTGCTCGCCTTGCCGCCGCTCAAGCTGCGATTGAGGAAAAACGTGCAGCCAAGAAATAGTCGGCTGGCTTAATCCAATAAAGAGGGGCGAATCGAAAGGTTCGCCCCTCTTTTATGCCCATAAATAATAGGAATAAAAATTATTGAGTTTTGTATCGTGCAACCGACCCCTTTTCCAGCAAAGTAAGAGGCAGACATGAATCGACTTTATGTAGAAAAGAAACCCACGTTTAGGTCTGAGGCCGAAGCGCTTCTGCATGACGTAAAGGATTCTCTTCGCCTCCAAAATTTAGAGTCTATGCGTATCCTGCAACGCTATGACATCGAAGGAGCGAGTGAAGCTTCTATCCAAAAAGCCATACCGACCGTTTTCGCCGAACCTCCGGTTGATGATGTTTATCCAGAAAACTTCCCATTTTCATCGGATGAAACGGTTTTCGGAATCGAATATTTACCTGGTCAATTCGATCAACGATCAGATTCGGCTGCCCAATGTTTGCAAATTGTGGGCGGCGGTGAACGTCCGACCGTCGCTGCAGCCCGCATTTATTTAGCTAAAGGCAAGTTAACGGCCGAAGAGATTACGAAGTTAAAAAAATATTTAATTAATCCGGTCGATTCCCGAGAAGCTGATTTAGCCAAACCGGTAACGATTCGCCGTGTCGCCCCTGAGCCATCTGCCGTTCCAGCAATCAAAAATTTCTTAATTAAATCGGTACATGAACTCACCGTGCTTCGTAAAGAACTAGGGCTGGCGATGTCGGATGCAGATCTTCTTTTTTGCCAAAATTATTTTATCAAAGAAGCGCGCCGCGAGCCTACTTTGACGGAGTTAAAATTACTCGATACGTATTGGTCGGACCACTGTCGCCACACGACATTTCTGGCTGAATTAACGGCGGTTGAATTTGCGCCGTCGCCTTTACTCGAACCTTTTCGCCTAGCCTGGGAAAAATATAAACAAGTACGTCTGGGTCTTAATCGCCAAGGCAAAGCGATTTGCTTGATGGATATTGCGACTATCGGTGCACGTGAATTGAAACGTCGTGGTTTATTGGATGACCAGGAGGAGTCGGAAGAAGTGAATGCAGCGTCGATTGTGGTGCCGGTAGAAATCGACGGAAAAATGGTAGAGTGGTTAGTGATGTTTAAAAACGAAACACATAATCACCCCACAGAAATTGAACCTTTTGGGGGTGCCGCTACTTGTTTAGGCGGTGCCATTCGCGATCCACTTTCCGGTCGATCTTATGTTTATCAAGCCATGCGCGTGACGGGCGCAGGCAATCCGTTAACGCCTTACGACCAAACTCTTGCGGGAAAACTTCCTCAGAGCAAAATTACCCGAGGCGCCGCTGCAGGATATTCTTCTTACGGAAATCAAATCGGTTTAGCGACGGGTTTAGTTTCAGAGCATTACCATCCTGGATATATCGCCAAGAGAATGGAAATTGGTGCAGTCGTCGCTGCGGGCCCGCGTGAGTGTGTTCGTCGCGAAATTCCTTCGCCTGGTGATGTGATTGTATTAGTCGGCGGCAGAACCGGTCGCGATGGTGTCGGAGGTGCCACGGGTTCCTCCAAAGAACATACTGAAACTGCGTTACAAAATTCGGCCGAAGTTCAAAAGGGCGATGCTCCCACCGAACGAAAACTCCAACGTCTTTTCCGCGATGCCACAGTGAGTAAACTCATTAAACGCTGTAATGACTTCGGTGCGGGTGGTGTTTCGGTTGCCATTGGTGAACTGGCTCCATCGCTGCACATTCACCTCGATCGCGTTCCTTTAAAGTACGATGGTTTAGATGGAACCGAAATCGCATTATCTGAATCACAAGAGCGTATGGCAGTCGTCTTAGATCCTAAAGACGTTGCGCAATTTATTTCTGCGGCTCAGCGCGAAAATCTTGAAGCGGTTTTAGTGGCTGATGTTACGGATACTGGACGGCTCATCATGGAGTGGCGCGGACAACGCATTGTAGATATCACCCGCGACTTTTTGGACACCAACGGAGTCAGCCAGTCGGCCATGGCTTCGGTCGTCGCTCCTGATTCTAATAATCATCCCTTTTTATCCAGCTCAAAGCCACTCAGTGCTGACGAATTTAAAAAGGCATTATCGAGTCTCACTCTTGCTGCGCAACGTGGTATGGGTGAACGCTTTGATTCATCGATTGGTGCAAATACGGTTCTCCACCCGTTTGGTGGATTCACCCAGACCACGCCACAAGATGCGATGGTCGCCAAACTCCCTATTTTAAATAGTGAAACCGATGTTTGTACCATTATGGCCTATGGATTTAATCCTGAGGTTGCTCAGTGGTCACCTGGACATGGTGCCGTCTGTGCGGTGGTCGAATCACTCGCTCGTATCACCGCTGTGGGTGGAAATCCAGAGCGAGTACGTTTAACATTCCAAGAATATTTTGAAAAATTAGGTAATGACTCAAAGCGTTGGGGTAAGCCCTTGGTGGCTTTATTAGGCGCGCTGGATGCTCAGCTAGAATTTGGTACCGCCGCCATCGGAGGGAAGGATAGTATGTCAGGTTCATTTAAGGATCTCGATGTTCCACCGACGCTCGTTTCATTTGCAATTGTGCCTGCGAAGTCGGGCGAAGTGGTTTCAGCAGAATTTAAAAAATCAAATTCCTTCGTGGTGCTTGTGGATGTGCCCCGAACCGAATCTTTATTACCCGATTTAAAACTAGCTAAAAAACAATGGGCTGCTGTGCATAGTTTGATGAAGCAGGGCAGGGTTTTAGCTGCCTCTGCGGTAAGAGGTGGAGGCGTCGGCTACACGCTGGCACGAATGTCGTTTGGCAATCGAGTAGGCGTGGCTCTGCAGACCGCGCCTTCGGCTGATTTCTTAGTACCCAACTACGGATCCATTATTTTAGAAGTAGAGTCGACGGTTGATCTTAGCGAATTATCTTACCGTATTTTAGGAAAGACTCAGTCGGCCCCAGCTATTTCATGGCCTGGTGTAAGTGTCACTATCGATGAACTATTAAAAATCAATGAAGGCGTTTTAGAGTCCATTTTTCCGACTAAAGCTAACGAGCCAGCAGGTGAGCCACTCACGTTTGATTTTAATACACGGCTAATTCATAAGCCAAAAATCAGAGTAGCTCGTCCACGTGCAGTCATCGCTGTTTTTCCTGGAAGCAATTGTGAGTATGACTCAGCGAAGGCATTCAACCAAGCCGGTGCAGAATCAGAAATATTAGTATTAAGAAATGGGAATGCCCAAGTTTTAACTGAATCCCTTCAAGCTTTGGCTGAGGCGATTAAACGATCTCAAATACTCATGCTTCCGGGAGGATTCTCGGCTGGGGATGAACCCGATGGCTCGGGTAAATTTATTGCAGCGGTACTTAAATCGCCAGTCGTGCGTGATGCGACGATGGAGTTACTGAAATCGCGCGATGGTTTAATTCTCGGTATTTGTAATGGATTCCAAGCTTTGATTAAAACGGGTTTAGTGCCGTATGGTGAGATTCGCGACGTCGATCACCACGCTCCGACTTTATTTTATAATTACATTGGTCGCCATATTTCACGTTATGCCTATACGCGTGTTGCTTCTGTAAAATCGCCTTGGCTCTCGAAGATGTCGGTCGGGCAACAACATACTATTCCGTTTTCACACGGAGAGGGCAGGTTTGTCGCTTCGCCTGGAATGATTGATGAATTAGCGCGCCACGGACAAATTGCTTTTCAATATTGTGACTCGGCCGGTCAGCCCTCGCACAAAATTGATTTCAATCCGAATGGATCCATTCACGCCGTTGAGGCGATTACTAGTCCTTGTGGACGGGTCTTAGGTAAGATGGGTCATAGTGAACGAACCGGACGCGACATCGGTAAGAATATTCCTGGTAATAAATATCAGCCACTGTTTGAAGGTGGCGTAGACTATTTTAGTTAACTTCGGAGTTTCTTAAATGCTGCTAAGGCGCGGTCGCGACCTTCCGTCAGTCCGATTGCGGGCATGGGGTAATTCTTTCCGAGGACAACTCCCGCTTTTGCTAAAACTTCAGTGGGTGCTTCCCAGGGCTTATGAATCCACTCAGCAGGCATCTTGGCTAACTCTGGGACATATTTACGAACGTAGTCACCGTTGGGATCAAACTTCTCGCCTTGAAGGACGGGATTAAAAACACGGAAGTAAGGCGCGGCATCGGCACCACAACCGCCAGCCCATTGCCATCCAAGGGTATTGGAGGCCAAATCAGCGTCTACTAAGGTATCCCAGAACCATTTTGCTCCGTCCTGCCAAGGTTGCAGTAGGTGTTTCACTAAAACAGAGGCAGCAACCATTCTGACGCGATTATGTTGCCAGCCCGTTAGCCAGAGCTGTCGCATACCTGCATCCACAATCGGGAATCCCGTTTTACCTTTTTGCCAGGCTCGCAGAAGTTTGGGGTCAGACTGCCATGGAAAGTCGTCGTACTCTTTACGTAAGGCTTTTTCAGGAGTGTGGTTGAAGTGATGGAGTAGATGGTAACCAAATTCGCGCCAGCCAATTTCAGCGATGTAGCGCTGACCACTTTTAGTTTCTGCAAAAGGTGTATCTTTAATCGCAGTATAAATTTCGAGCGGCGAGATCTGACCACAGTGTAAATACGGGGAAAGTCGAGAAGTGCCGTCGATATTGGGGATATCGCGAGCTTCGTCATAATCTTTAACGGGGGCCTTTTTGAATTCGGCGAGACGACTTTCTGCGCCCGCACGTGTAGGATTCCATTCTTTGGAGAATTGCTGATCCCATTTAATCTTAGGTAAAAGTTTTAAACTATCAATCGACACACTGGATACCGACTGACTTAGACCCAGAATTTTTTTAGGTGCTTTACTAGGTATACCAAACTGTAAATTGGCTAAGCAATTTTTCCAAAACGGAGTGAAGACCTGAAAAGGATTACCTGAGAGATTTTTAATTTTCTGGGGTTCGTGTAATAAACTGCCATTGTAGGATTCTACTTTGAGTCCCTTATTTCTTAACTGGGTTTTGATTTCCGTATCGCGCTTCACAATCAACGGTTCGTAGCGACGATTCCAAACGACGCTCGTTGCTCCCGTTTCCTTAATTAGTTTTTCTAACTCTTTCAAGCTCTCGCCTTGGCGAATGATTAATGGGCTTCCTGCTTTGTTGAATTGTTCAGCGAGATCGAGGAGTGCGTGATGTAGCCACCATTGAGTAGCTCCACCTGGACTCCATTCACCCTCGGATTTTATATCTTGGATATAAACAGGAATGACGGAATCTCCTGCAGTGATGGCTGCCTGCAGGGCTGGGTTATCAGCTAGACGTAAATCTTGTCTAAACCAGACGAGGGTAGGCATAGCGTTAGAGTGAGGGGTGCACTAAATGGTGCAAATTGCACCGCGCATTTATTACCAAGTGTAATTTTGGTTTTTCTTAACTTGGCAGGCGAATTCAACCAGAAGTTGGACGCATTGCTCAACCACGGCGAGGTCGACGACTTCGCCAGGGGTATGCATGTAACGCAGAGGAATGGATACTAAGCCGCAGGCCACGCCACCATTGGCCATTTGGATGGCACGGGCATCGGTTCCAGTCGGTCTGGATTCAGCAGCCACTTGATAAGGAATGCTGAGTGATTCGGCAGCAGCGACCATTTGATCGAAGACGAGTGGATTAATATTCGGACCGCGGCTGATGATGGGGCCGCCCGATAAAGTGAATTTACCGAACTTGCGATTATCGGCATCGGGGTGATCGGTCGCATGACCAACATCCACGGTGATGGAAACTTGTGGGTTGATTCCTTGGGCCGCGACTTGTGCGCCACGTGTACCGATTTCTTCTTGAGTGGTGGCGACGGAGACAACGCGTGCGACGAGGTCTTTTTGTTTCGCGAGACGACGAAAAGCTTCCATGCAAACATAGGCACCGGCTTTATCATCGAAAGCGCGGGCGACGCCGATGGAGCCGCGGAGAATTTCAGGTCCGTCCGAATAAATAGCAGGATCGCCGATACGAACGATGTTTAAGGCATCGGTGCGATTGTTCACGCCGATATCAATCCACATGTCATGACGTTCGGGAACGCGCTTACGATCTTCAGGAGAGAGTAGGTGGACGGCGCGTTTTCCGGTAACGCCGAGAACGGGTCCATTACGAGTGAGAATATGAACACGACGACCAGAAGGGATGACGTGGTCGTGACCGCCTAAAAACTCGAAGTAAAGAAATCCTTTGTCATCGATGTGTGAAATGATGAGGCCGATTTCGTCGATGTGGCCCGCAAACATTAAGGTAGGCCCGCCTTTACCTTTTAGTTCTGCGATGCGATTACCGAGAGTATCTTTATTATAATTATCGGCTGAGTCTTTAACGTAGCGGTCGATTACCGCTTGGGCGGCGAATTCATGACCCGTGGGAGATTTGGCATCAAGGAGTTCTTTAAGGAATTCAGGATAACCAGACGATGAAGGCTTTTTGGACATAGGATAGGGAATAAGGATTTAGGCGTAAAAGTCGAGCGAGTGCAGTGAAGTCTTTGGGCATAAAAAAAGCCCAATAAAATTGGGCTTTTTGTTTAATTTAGGCTTAAATTACTTTGAGCTTAAATCTTTGATTTTGACGTTCTTAAACCAAACTTCGTCACCGTGTTCTTGGAGAAGGATGTGACCCGATTCCCATTCGCCGAAGTGTCCGCCATATTTTTTATCAGCGTATTTGCTCTTCGCAACGAGGGCTTTGAATTCATCGGTCGTACGATCGTAGGATACGACAAGCATTCCGTTTAACCAATGTTCTGTTTTTTTGCCATCAGTCTTAACCAGTGCGGTGTTCCACTGGCCGATAGGGCTAGGCTTTTTATCTTTGTTCGCGGTGATGATGTCGTAGAGCGAGCTAATGGTGCGATTGCCATTAGTTCCCAATTTTGCATCGGGGTGATTTTCGTCATCGAGCATTTGGAATTCTAAACCAAAAGCTGAACCTGCCCCTTGGTTGAGGTTAGGTTGGACGAAATATTTTAATCCACTGTTGGCACCTTTGGTGAGTTTGAAATCTACGCTGACTTCAAACTTGGTGAATTTATTGGTTGTGATAATATCGCCGGCGGCGGCTGATTCTTTACCGCCGGTGGATTCAGTGTGAAACTGGCCATCAACGATGGACCAGCCTGCTCTAGGAAAGTCAGGACCCTTAGCAGAGCGCCATCCTTCGGTAGTTTTTCCGTTGAACAGCAATTTCCAGCCCGCGGCCATCTCGGCGTCGGTCAATTCATTATCCCCAGCAAAACCGGCGAGAGGGATGAGTGCTGCCAATAAATATTTTTTCATATTTAGAATTTTGTAGGAATTTTAAATCCGGTACGACCTTCGCGTTTCGCAACCAAGTCGCGATTTGCGGCTTCGGAATTTGCCCCCGTGAAGAGTTCGGTTTTTGGATCTTGGGAGAGCGGGATGCCTAGGGTTAGGCTCGATTGATCGACTTTTATGCCGTTAACACCCAAGTGATCTTTCATTCGATTATAGGCTTCGGAAAGTCCCGAGCTTGATTTAATCGCATCGGTGATTTCGCCGTTATTTTTCTTAGTTCCGAGACGGTATGAAATATTGGCGGCGTGGACTAGGCTAGTGGAGATATGGCACTCACGTAATGGGGCGTGAATATCCGAGTTAGAGCCGGCACGAATACATTCAAACCAGTTAGCATGGTGACCTGAAGTGCCGCCTGACATGTCAACTTGGCTAGCCTCTTTACCGTAGGATTTAATGACTGCACCCGAAGCGTCATAAGCTTTTGCGGAGTGGTAGTCGGGAACGATGATTGTGGCGTTTTCGCATTCAATGACGATACCGAAGGAGGCCTTACTCCATTTATGAATTTTATCCATGGGGCCTTCCATTTTTCCGTCAGAGGGAAGTCCGCGAACTTCGGCAATGAGGGGAGCTGAAGTATAGTTATAAATGGCTAAGACGCTGTTAGGTGTTTCACCGCAGTCGCTGTAGGATAATCGGCCACCGATGGACATCACCTCAGGTGCGACTTCATGGGTGTTGAGGAACCAGCGTGCGATATCAATTTCGTGGATGGCTTGATTACACATATCGCCGCCGCCGTAATTCCAGAACCAATGCCAATCGTAGTGAACTGGGCCAAAGCTTTTTGTTTCGTTAATGGGGTCGGTTTGATTTCCACGAATAGATTCTTGAATATCAGCTGGGCCGTTCCACAAATCATAATCAATATTGCTCGGTAATTGGGTCTTTTTAGCAGGTCCGATGGATTTACGACGTTTGTAGCAAAGTGCACGAGCGACTTTTATTTTTCCGTAGACGCCAGCATGAACATCTTTGACAGCGGCAGTAATACCCAATCCAGATCGACTTTGCGTGCCTGCCTGAATGACTAATTTATTGAAATAATTTCCGGCGGCAACGAGTTGTTGACCTTCGAAGATATTGTGTGAGAGAGGTTTCTCAATGTAGAGGTG
>JBAXIK010000026.1:0-17762 GCA_037138415.1 Opitutia bacterium
GGTTCATCGAACACCACGAATACTATGGTGCGCGGGAAATTTACCCTGAACAGGAAAACACCGCCGAACGCTCCTGCTTCTTCGGTCGCGCCGCCCTCGATGCCTGCCTAGCCCTAAATTGGATACCGGATATTGTGCACTGTCATGATTGGACGACTGGATTGATTCCGGTCGTACTCAACACTACCGCCAAAGAAACCTTACTCGGAAAAGCAAAATCAATTCTCACCATTCATAACCTGCAACACCAAGGTCTCCTGAGTAAACGAGTCATACCCTTCCTGGATTTACCCGAAAAGTTATTTCACCCCGACCAAATTGAATGCTACGGCGGAGTGAATTTTTTAAAGGGCGGAATACTCCACGCGACCAAGGTGACCACCGTAAGCCCAACGTACGCTAAAGAAATTCTGACCGCAGAGTATGGCTTCGGACTCGATGAATTTCTGCGCCGCCGAAAAGCCGACCTCACCGGCATCTTCAATGGCGTCGACATGGAAGAATGGAATCCGGCGACCGACGAAAACATAGTGAAGAAATTTGATTTCAAAAAACTGGAAAATAAAGCCGCTTGTAAATTGGACCTACAAAAGCATTTAAAACTCAGCCCACAAAGTGATATCCCCCTGATTGGCGTAGTCTCACGCTTATGGGGGCAAAAGGGTCTAGATTTAGCCCTTCCCGTCTTACCCAAGTTTTTACGGGCTGGCAAAATTCAGTTCGTCCTACTCGGCAGCGGCGATCCGACATTAGAAAATAATTATAAAAAACTCGCCGAAGATTTTTCAGGGTCCGCCGCCGTACGCATCGGCTACAATAATGCACTCGCCCACCAAATCGAAGCAGGCTGCGATTTCTTTTTAATGCCGAGTCGCTTTGAACCGTGTGGACTAAATCAACTTTACTCGATGGCCTACGGCTCGATTCCGATTGTGCGGGCGACCGGCGGATTAGCGGACACCGTAAAAACTTGGAATGAAGAATCGGGTGAAGGCAGTGGAATTGTTTTTAATAATTCCGATAGCCCCGCGATCGAGTGGGCAATCAATCAAGCGCTCAAACTTTACCGTTCAGAAAAAGATTTCAAAGCCGTTCAGAAAACTGCGATGACCTCTCAATTCTCTTGGAGCACTGCAGCGAAAGAATATCTGCGCATCTATAAAGCAGCACAGCTGTCTGTGGCATAGGCTTTTAAGTCTAAAAAGTATCAGCATTTGCCCTATTTTAGGCACAATCTGCCCGGAGAGTGTAATAATATTCAATGTTAGATGATTGAAAATAAGATTGGACATTAGAATAAATTGTATTACCTATGTAAACGCTATGAAAAATATCGCATCCATCACAACCCTCACCCTCGTTGCCGCTGCCTCTATGGCAGACGCTGCTCCTGCTGCTGCTCCTGCTTCAGCTTGGACACAATCCGGTAATGTCGCTCTCACCAGTAACTACATCTGGCGCGGCGTTTCACAAACCAACAACAGCCTCGCCCTCCAAGGTAGCTTTGATGTAGCTCACACTTCCGGTCTCTCGGCTGGCGTTTTCGCTTCAAGCGTAAGCATTGGCAGCGCATCGACCGAAGTTGATCTCTACGCGAACTACGGTTTCAAAGTTTCAGGTGTTGATCTCTCTGTTGGCTACATCGCTTACTCCTACCAAGGTCAATCCAACTCTAACTTCGAAGAAGTTAACCTTGCTGCAACCTACGCTGGCGTAACTGCTAAAGTTTCCAAAGGTATCTCAAGTGCCAAAGAGTACTACTACGAACTCGGTTACACCTACAGTATCCCTTCTGTTAAAGGTCTCGACCTCGGTCTCCACTACGGTTGGGCCACAACTGCTACCAGCAAAAACAACGAAGACTACTCTGTAGCTCTTAGCTACCCTGTAGCTGGTTTTGATGCAACGGTTGCCTATAGCAACGTTCCAGGAAATACCAACGAAGAGCACAATCTCTACAGCCTCACACTTAAGAAGTCCTTCTAAGGTCTAATTAAGTCTTTATAGCAAAGGGGCGTTCTCGGATAGGAGAACGCCCCTTTTCTTTTGTTGAGTTGAAAACCTACCAGAATCGATAATGGTAAATGTCCGATGATTGAGTCCGCCCGCAAACCCGATTGGCTCCGCGCCCCTCTACCCTCCGGGCCCGACTATCTCGAGACTCGCGAAAACGTAGACAAAAATAAACTCCACACGGTTTGTCAGTCCGCCCAATGCCCTAACCTCGGCGAATGTTGGTCACGCGGCACCGCTACCGTGATGATCCTCGGAAACATTTGCACCCGCTCCTGCACTTTTTGCGCTGTGCTCTCGGGTCGACCCAGTGAACTTGATCTCGGCGAACCGGCTCGTGTCGCTGAATCAATCTCCCAAATGAAATTGCGCCACGTGGTCATCACTTCCGTTGCTCGCGATGATTTAAAAGACGGCGGCGCTTCCGTCTGGGCCGCCACCATCCGCGCCACCCGCCACAGAAATCCGAACACCACCATCGAAGTTCTTCCCGCCGATTTTCGCGGTGAACAAATCCACCTCGATACACTTTTAGATGCTCAGCCCGACATCTTAAATCACAATCTAGAAACCGTCGAACGCCTCCAACGCCCCGTCCGCAAAACGGCTCGCTACGACCGTTCCTTCTGGGTTTTAAAACACGCTAAGTCCCGCGGATTCATTACCAAAACCGGACTCATGCTCGGCATCGGAGAAAAGAAAGAAGAAGTAGCACAACTCTTAAAAGACATCGCCGCAGCGGGCGTCGACATCATCACCATCGGACAATACTTATCCCCCAGCAAAGAACATGCCCCGATTGATCGTTGGGTGCACCCCGATGAATTTGCTGAATGGAAAAACTTCGCACTCGGACTCGGCATTAAACACGTCGAATCAGGTCCTCTGGTCCGCTCATCCTACAAAGCGGATGAACAAGTCGTTAAATTTAATCTACTCGAACGTCGAAAGACTTTTCCTGCTTAAGCCGTGCACGGTTATCCTCCTGTCGACTTCAAGGCTGAACTGAACGAGGCGCAATACGCAGCCGTCACTTCACCCCGTGGACCCGCACTCGTCTTGGCCGGCGCAGGCTCAGGAAAAACCCGTACCCTCACCTACCGCGTAGCCTGGCTCCTGCATCAAGGCACCAAACCGTGGGACATCCTCTTACTCACTTTCACCAATAAATCCGCGAAGGAAATGCTCGAGCGCGTCGAGGATCTCACCGGCGTGCCGCGCGGACAGTTCTGGGGCGGAACCTTCCACTCCATCGCGCAACGTCTCCTGCGACGAAATGCCACAGCCGCCGATCGTAATCCCGACTTCACCATCATCGATCAAAAAGAATCCGAACAGCTTTTTTCTGGCATCATCAAAGAAATCGACGGCGCTTTCATTAAAGATAAAACAAATCCCAAGGCACCTGTCATTCTCGATGCCTACTCGCACGCACGTAATACGCTGCGTCCGGTGGTCGATGTGATGAGCGAGCGATTGGACTGGATGAAAGGCGGACCAGAAAAATTAATTAAATTTTGCGAAGCTTACGAAGCAGCGAAAAAGGCACGCAATGTCTGCGACTTCGACGACCTCTTAGTCCTCTGGCTCCAAGTACTCGAAAAAGACCCCGTTGCGCTCGCTCATTATCGCCAACGTTTTCAGCATCTTTTGGTCGATGAGTTTCAAGACACCAATCGTCTCCAAAGTAAAATCATCGATCTCTTAGCAGCGGAACATCAAATCATGGCCGTCGGTGATGACGCCCAGTGTATCTACACCTGGCGCGGGGCCGACTGGGAAAATATCGTCACCTTCCCCAACCGTCATCCAGGCACCCAGATTCATACAATCGATATTAATTACCGATCTACTCCAGAAATTCTTTCGTTCGCCAATGAGATTTTAGCACATCGCCCCAGCGTCGATGGCTTTGAAAGAAAATTGAAAGCGGTACGTGGAAGTGGCATGCAACCCACTTTATTCACGGTCGGCGACACTTCCCAACAAGCGAAACTAGTCGGACGCAAAATTAATCAACTCCACCAAGAGGGACATGCCTTAGCTGACATTCATATTTTATACCGCGCCCACTATCAGTCCATCGAGTTGCAAATGGAACTCAACGCCCTGGGCATTCCCTTTGTCATCACCAGCGGACATAAGTTCTTCGATTTAATTCACGTTAAAGATATTTTAGCTCATCTGCGGTTTATCCATAATCCCAACGACTCGGTCGCCCTCTCCCGAGTACTGTGTCTATTGCCTAAAATCGGTCCCATTGGTGCAGATAAAATTATTCGAGCAGCCCAAGAGGTAGAAGCGACCCAGCGACGCGGCTTAGTCCGTGCCCTACGCGATCCCGCTGTCCTCAAGAAAGTCACTGAAATAGCCAAAGATGATTTCAACGATCTAACCATCACCCTCGAAGACATGCTCGAAGGTATTGAAAACGCCAAACAAGTAGCCATTCCCGTAAATCCTTCGACCGATTTATTTACCAATGCACGCGAAAAACATGCGGAGAAAATTTCGCGCACTCCTGCGGAAACGGTACGCGTCTGTATTGAAGGATGGTACGGCACACATATGAAAACACTTTTTCCCGATTGGAAAGATCGCGAACAAGATTTGACTGGCCTGATTGGCTTCGCTTCAAAGTTTTCCGACCTCGGTGATTTAATCGCTCAAGTAGTTTTAATGAATGGGGAAACTTCGAGTAAAGATCCTGAGCCCGAAGAAGATATGTTGAAGCTGACCACCATTCACCAATCGAAAGGACTCGAGTTCCCGATTGTGTTTTTACTCGGCGTGGCCGATGGACTCTTACCTTTGACTCGTGCGATCGATGAAGGTGACGTGGAAGAAGAACGCCGACTATTCTACGTAGCCTGCACCCGCGCCGAAAATATTTTGTATCTCTTCGCCCCACGTTTTACAACTTCTGGCGAAGGCTACCGACCGCTCGACCCATGCCGATTTATTGAGGAAATGAGCCCTGATTGCTATGATTTGGCAGATTATGCCCATCGCAGGCTCTGAAACCCCTTTATGACAATAGTTTAGGGTATCTGCCTTGCCTTGCCAAAGGGCTCGTTTTCTGTCTCAAATCCAACCCTCTATGCCAAAGGTACTCGTCGCTGATAAGATTTCACCCACTGGGGTCGCCCTCCTCAAAGCCCAAGCCGGCTATGAGGTCGTTGAAGCCTACGGTTCATCACCCGAAAAGGTGCTCGAATTGGTTAAAGACGTGCACGCGATTTTGGTCCGCTCCGAGACCCAGATCACTCGCGAAGTACTCAACGCCGCACATAAACTTGTTTGCGTGGGTCGTGCGGGTGTAGGCGTCGACAATATCGATGTCGATGCTGCGACCGAACGTGGTGTCATCGTGATGAACACTCCTTCAGGCAATACCGTCGCCACCGCTGAGCTCACTTTTTCACACCTCTTATCTCTCGCACGTCCCGTACCCGAAGCAGTACAATCAATGCGCGAAGGTAAATGGGATCGTAAAACCCTTTCTGGTACCGAGTTATTTAGTAAAAATTTAGGAATCTTAGGACTTGGTCGTATCGGTGCCGAAGTCGCCAAGCGCGCCATCGCGTTCGGTATGAAAGTTTACGCCTACGATCCTTACCTCACTGAAGCACGTGCTAAATCCCTCGGCGTGCACATGTCGACGCTCGACGAAGTTTTTGCGGTTTCCGATTACATCACCGTACACATGCCTCTTACGCCTCAAACTGAAGGCATGGTGAATGCTGATGCTTTCGCCAAAATGAAAAAAGGGGTGAAGATTGTGAACTGCGCACGCGGCGGAATTGTCGACGAAGCAGCGCTCGCCGCCGCTTTACAATCCGGCCAATGCGGTGGTTGCGGCTTCGATGTCTTCGTCGAAGAGCCCTTAGTTAAAGATCATATTTTACGAACCCTTCCTAAAGCACACCTCTCACCTCACTTGGGTGCATCCACCGCTGAAGCTCAGGAAAACGTGGGCGTCGAAGTCGCCGAAGCTGCCATCGCCGTTTTAAACGGTGGCTCACCAGCGAATGCAGTAAACTTACCTTCGGTGGATTCTCAAACCCTCAGCACCATTCGCCCTTTCCTTTCCTTAGCGGAAAAACTCGGCGCGATTGTTCGTCAACTCGCTGCACCCGGTCGCATCGAATCCATTCGTCTCACCACTTACGGCACCGGTTCCGAACAAGGTGCGGGTGCGATTTCTCGCTCCATCCAACGCGGCTACCTCCGTGGGATTGTCGAAGGCGTGAACGATGTGAACGCACCGAGTAAATTAAAGGCTCTCGGGGTCGAAGTACAAAGCGTCCGTTCGTCGGCTGAGGCTGACTACAAAGAGCTCATCCACGTGGAAGCTATTTTAGCAGGCGGAAAATCCGTTTCCATCGCCGGCACCGTTTTAGGAAAAGCTCAATCCCCTCGCATCGTTTCCATCAACGGTCGTACGTTAGAGTTTGTTCCTGAAGGAAAATTACTTCTCATCGAAAACCAAGATCAACCCGGAATCATCGGCGCCCTCGGCACCATCCTCTCCAAAGAAAAAGTAAATATCGCCAACATGGCCTTGAGTCGTACCGGCGGCACCAATGCTTTCGCAGTCTATCAATTAGACTCAGCCCCCTCTGCGACCACTCTCGCCGAGATTCAGAAAAACTCCGCGATTGTTCGTGTACAATTAATCGACGCCTAATTAATTTTATGAATTCAGCTCAGATCATCGAGTACGGTTTATATCTTCTGACTGGATACCTCATTGGCTCTATTAATTTCGCTGTTCTCGTCGCCAAAAATCAAGGTGTAGATATTTTAAAAGTGGGCTCAGGAAATCCTGGCGCAACGAATGTCAAACGTGTGCTCGGAAAAGGCGCTGGTAATTTGGTCTTCGGCTTAGATGTCTTCAAGGGAGCAATCGGCACCTTCCTACCCTTCTTCATTATCTGGGGATTAAACACTCACTGGGATGGAAGCATAGATGATTTCACGAAAGCACTCACCGACCCCAATACCGATAGCATCTTTATTACGTCGTTTGTCGCCACGCTAATCGGACACTGCTACTCGATTTTTCTCGGATTCAAGGGCGGCAAAGGCGTCGCCTCCACCATTGGCGGTCTCGCCATCATTTTACCGATGCCGATTTTGGTGGGCGTCGTGGTTTGGGTCATTGCTTTTTATAGCACTAAATATGTTTCCGTCGCTTCGATGCTTTTAGGCATCTCCCTTCCCATCACCTGTTGGGCCGTCAAAGATTCCAACACCCTAATCATCTTCGCTACCGTGCTCGCACTTTTTAATCTCTGGACCCACCGCACTAACATTCAGCGCTTACAAGCAGGCACTGAAAGTCGCTTTGGCTTACACAAAAAATAATTTATGTCAGCTCCACGCACCATCGGCATCGGCATTCTCGGCTTTGGCACTGTAGGCCAAGGCGTCTGGAAGCATTTAACCGACAAAAAAACCGATCTCGAATCACGCCTCGGTGTGAAAATCGATTTACGCAAAGTCGCCGTGCGTGACCCGAAAAAATCTCGCGCCATTAAAATTTCTAAAAGCCAAATCACGAAAAATGCCTACGAGGTTATCGACGATCCCAAAGTACACGTGGTCTGCGAACTGATCGGCGGAACCACCAAGGCAAAAGAATTCACTCTCCGTGCTCTCAATCAAGGCAAGGTCGTCATTTCCGCCAACAAGGCATTACTCTGCGGACACGGCCCCGAAATTTTTGATGCCGTCCGCAAACATGGTGGACAATTCCTCTTCGAAGCCAGCGTCGCCGGCGGTATCCCAATCATCAAGGCCATTCGTGAAGGCCTCGCCGCTAATCGTTTCGAACTGATCGTTGGTATCCTCAACGGAACTTGTAATCACATTCTCACTCGCATGGGCGAAGATGGTTTATCCTTTGCTGAAGCACTCAAAGAAGCCCAAGAACTCGGCTACGCTGAAGCGGATCCGACACTCGACGTCGATGGCATCGACGCCTGGCACAAAGCTTCCATCCTCGCTTGGCTCGCCCACGGAAATGGGCACCCGCCAATCGCACCCTGGTTGAAGGCATCCGCAATATCGGCCCCGCAGATATCGACTTCGCTCGTCGCTTCGGCTTCGCTCTAAAACATTTAGCAGTCATTCAACGAAACTTTGAAAAGAATTGGATGACCGTTGGTGTCTACCCTGCTCTCGTTCCTAATCGCGATATCCTCGCTCGAGTTTCTGGCGTCAATAACGGCATCACCCTTCGCGGTGACGTCGTCGGTGCCACCACCCTCACCGGCCGCGGTGCCGGCGGCGATGCTACTGCATCCGCAGTCATTGGTGATATCGTGGATGCCATCGCCGCACTCACGGGTAATTCCAAACAAGGCTTATCCGGCGACGATTTAATCGCTCGCGAAAAACAGGGATTAAAAGTTCGCATGGGCGACCTCGATGAAATCGTGTCTCCCTTCTACCTCCGTCTTTCGTTGTTAGATAAAGCCGGCGTCTCCGAAGGTATTTATCGCATCTTCTCCAAACACAAAGTTTCCATCGCTCGCGTGATCCAATACGAACACCCGAATAAAGGTCGCGGTACGGTCACCCTTTCAACCTACCCAGTCAGCGAAAGAAAAATGGACGCCGTGCTCAAAGAATTGCGCCGACTAAAAACCGTTCTCGAAGAGCCTTTCCTTCTTCGCATCTTCAATCCTGAATCGTAATTTCGGATGGCACTGATTGTTCAAAAATACGGCGGCACTTCCGTCGGCAATGTGGATCGCATCCAAAACGTTGCGGCCAAAATTAAAGAACAATGGTCCAAAGGACATAAATTAGTCGTCGTAGTTTCCGCACGCAGTGGCGTCACGAATGAACTGATCGGACGTGCCAAAGCCCTAATGCCTCTGCCCGATGAACGCGAGATGGACATCTTAATGGCCGTGGGCGAACAAGAAACCATCGCTCTCGTCGTCATCGCACTCCACGCCATCGGCGTCCCCGCAGTTTCACGCACCGGCGCCCAAGCCGGAATTATTACCGACGCCATTCATACCCGCGCCCGTATTATCAAAATCACCGGCGGCGATATCGCCGAACGGCTCGAAGAAGGAAAAGTCGTGATTGTCGCTGGCTTCCAAGGCGTCACCCCCGATGGCCAAATCACCACCCTCGGTCGTGGCGGTTCCGATCTTACCGCCATCGCCGTCGCCGCCTCCATTAAAGCCGATGTCTGCCAAATTTATACCGACGTGGATGGCGTGTACACCGCCGACCCTCGCATTGTTTTATCCGCAAGAAAAATGCACGAGATTTCCTACGAGGAAATGCTTGAACTCGCCTCCAGCGGTTCCAAGGTCATGCAGTCTCGCTCCGTCGAATTCGCCCAAAAATATAATGTTCCCTTTGAAGTTCGTTCTTCATTTAATGACCAACCCGGCACTCTCGTGAAAGCTATCGACAAAACCCTTGAAGACGCAGCCATCGCTGGCGTCGCCCTCGACCGACTCCAAACGCGCGTCACGGTGAATGACCTGCCCGACAACCCTCAGGCCATCGCCACCCTCTTCGACGACCTTGGTGAGTCCGGACTCAGCGTCGATATGATCATCAAAAATCTCGGCAAAGATGGTAAGTCCAATCTCACTTTCTCCGTCAGCACCGACCAATTCGTCCGCGTTGAAAAAGTCGTCGGCCAAACGCTCAAGAAATTAGGCTCGGGCACCGTGCGCTCCGCCGGCGAAATTTCCAAACTTTCCATCGTCGGCGTCGGCATGATCTCCCACCCCGGCGTCGCGGGCACACTTTTCAAAGCCCTCGCCTCCGTCGGCGTAAATAGCGAACTGATCACGACCTCTGAAATTAAGATTTCCGTCGCCCTCGATCCCGCAAAAGCCGACGCCGCTATCCGTGCCGTTCACACCGCTTTTGGCTTAGATAAGAAGGCGTAAGTCGCACACACTCGCCTCTTGCCCGCAGCGTTCTCCTTCGCCACACTGCGAGGGCATGTTACGCCATACCCTAGTCACCACTATTCGACTCTTCAGTCTGTCGTTTAGCGTCCTAGTCGCCCAAGACATTCCCGTCCCGATTTTATCATCCATCGACGATAAATCACTCCCCTCCGCCCGCGATCGTAGCCTGCTCCAATTAGCCCAACAAGCCCAAGAGGCCGGACTTTCCTCCAGCGCCATCCAACTTTTTACCGAAGTGGTTAAAAGTAAAAATTCGTCCGACCAAGATAAGAACGTGGCTCAGCTCGGTCTAGCGACTTGTCTCATCGAACGAAATAAAAGTACTGAAGCCAAAACCGTACTGAAAAATATTCCCGATTCACCCAGTAAGAATCTTTTAGCCGGATTAATTGCCTTCTCCGAAAACGATTTAATCACGGCCGGTGAAATTTCTGATAAATTAAATATCAATGCACTCTCGCCCGCGGAAGTACCCTGGCTCCACACCCTCAAGGCCCTCCTCGCCAATGCCAAATTCGATAACGATAATTTTAATACAAATCTAAATCTCGCCACGCAAAGTGCCCTCTCCGAAGAGCAACGTCAAAGAATTCAAGCCCTCTGCTACCGTGCCTCTGTCATCAGCGGAAAAATCAATGATAGTGTCATCAACGCACTCCGCGATATCGTTAAGAATAATAAGAATCCCGAATTCACCTTTGCCCATCAACGCAACTTGGCCCTCGCCCTCGCCCGTCAGGATAAGAAAAATGAAGCCCTCGCGATCTTAAAGAATTTAGAAAACCTCACCGACGCCCAAGAAGCTGAAGCGGATTTACTTTGTGGCTTAATTTCCGGAGCCGATAGCGTCGAGGGTCGCAAATTCCTTAAGTCCGCCGCCCAGAATCGATCCAACGATCGCCTCCGCATCACCGCCATGCAATCACTCGTTGCCGCCGCCGCAGAGGCCAAGCCGGGCGACACCAATTCCGTCGCCAATGAAGTTTATGACTTTCTGACCAAAAATCGCGAAGGACAACTCGGCTACGAATGCCCCCGCGATCCCTCCGTTCTCGATACGATTCACCTAGCCCGTGCTCAGTTGATGTACCTGGCCGGCAATAATGAAAAGGCCCGACAAGCCGCCACCGAACTGCTCAAAGAAGTTCCCGCCAGTCCACTCGCACGCGAAGCCACGCGCCTACTCGCCATCATCGCCTGGAGCGATGGCTCCTATCGCCTAGCCTCTTCTTACATCGATAGCTTGGTGGAAGGCAAAGAGGGTATTCCACGCGATGTCTTGCGCATGGTCTCAGCCGACTGTCTCTACTTAGCCCACGATTATATTCTAGCCGAAAAAGTTTACGCCTCGATCCAGAATGAAACCCAAGGCGCCGACATCGCCTACACGGCCTTTCATCAACGTGTCCTCTCTCTCCTTTCTTCGAGCGATGATTTTAAAGTCTGGACGCAAACGACAGAAATCATCGAACAGGCTTTTCAAAATAAAAAAATCGAGCCCTCTCGACTCTGGATCGCCACCTGGTGCTTGCTCGAAGATATCCGCAAAGCCAATCAGCCCGATATCGCCCTACAATTATTGGAAAGACTGAGTCCCGTCATCACGAAATCTTCCATCGATTTCCAACTGCGCTTTAAATGGCAACGCGCTCTCATCACCCTCGCTAATCACGATAATATTAAAGCCGCAAAATTAGCCGATGAAATCGCCTCTAGCCTCGAACGCCTACCAATCGACGCTCCCGCCGATCTCAAGAATAACGCTCCTGTTCTACGCGGACATATCGCCCTACTCAAAGCCCGCACCGCACTCGGTAGTAGTTCCACCGTCGGTTTAGTTGAATTGGAAAATGTTCGAAAGAAATACGGAAAAGTACCCGCTGCCGCCGCGTCCTTCTTAGTGGAGGGTAGATATCTTTCGTCGCTGGGTCGACACTCCGAAGCCCAGGCTCGATTCCTCGAACTGGTAAAAACTTTTGAAGGCCAAGAGGCCGCTCTTAATGAAATGGTCGAACTGGGCCTCTACGAAGCCGCCGAAGAAGCTAATCAACAGGCACTGGAATTGGGTGAAAGTAAAATCAAAGAAGCCATCGAACTATTCGAAAAGTTAAACCAAAATTATCCACAGAGCCCTCTCCTCTTCCGCGTCGCCCTTCGTCGCGCTGAATTATTACGCACCCTCGGCGATTTCGACCGCGCCCTCTTAGTTTTAAATTCCATCATCCGCACCAAACCCGATCACCCTAATCGCAATCAAGCCGAGATGGCTAAAGCAGATTGCCTCTTCGGACTCGCCGAACTGCGCCGCGATCGCAGCGGACAACTCGATCGACAAAAAGTAGCCCTCGCCGCTGCCGCTTACGAAAATGTCGCCTCCTCTTGGGCCCAAGACCCCGACATCCTCGTCGAAGCTCAATATAAATTAGCCACCACCTTACTCGAACGCGCTAAAGCTGAAAACACCACTGACGCTAAATCGACCCGCAACGAAGCCCGTACTTTATTGATTAAAATTATTTCGAATATCCGCTCAACCAAAGCCACCACCATTAATAACTACGGCATCAACGGACGGAACTGGATCGCACGCTCCATCTTATCCCTCGGCAATTTCTACGAAGAGGATAAGGATTTCGCCGAGGCCATCGCCGCCTATCGACTTATCCCAGAGTTAAATCGTAACCTGCCCACTGGCGAAGCCCGCCTACCCGGTCAGGCCGCCGCTGAAAGCAAACTTGCGAGTCTCGGCGCCATCCCTAATAAATCTACTAAATGAACTCCCCTTTCACTTTTCCAGCCGACGCCGGACCGTTCGTGTGGGTGCTCCTCGCTCTGGCCTTCATCGCCGTGGTCTTCGCCGTCGAACGCACGATGTTTCTCCACCGTGGTTTAATTCTTTCCTCCGACTTTATCGAAGGGGTTAAAAATAATTTGAAAGCGGGTCGTCCCATCGAAGCTCTCACCGCTTGCGAAGAATCCCCCGGCCCTATTCCTCGCGTCGTCAAAGCCGCCCTCCTCCGCTCCAATCAATCCGAAGCCTCCATGCGCGCCGCCGCCATCGAAGCTGCCTTGCTTGAGTTGCCTGTTTTAGAACGCCGCCTCGGCACCATCGCCACCATCGGAAAAATCGCCCCACTCATCGGTCTCGCCGCCGCCCTCTTCTCCGGCTTCCACTTAGCCAGCGCATTGCGCGACGGCAGTATCTACGCCTCCGCTCAAAATATTTTCCCCGATATTCTCTCCGCCTTCGCTAACGCAGGTTTCTCCCTCGTCATCGCCATCGGTTGCTCCCTCTCCCACCACTTCCTCGTCGGTCGCGTCCGTTCCATCGTCCTAGAAATGGAAATCGCCGCTCACTCGCTGATCACCTTCGTACATCACGAATTACCCGCTGAGAAAAATTCTGCTAAACAATAATGCAAACCCCTTTAGGCATTTTAGCAAAGGTTCGTCCCGTCGATCGTAGCATCGATGCGGTACCTTTTATTTTATTCCTCGTTTGCGGAGCCCTTCTCGCCATTCTCACCGCGAACTTCGTCTACGCACCAGGCATGTACATCGGTTTCAATAACGTCCCTGCTGCTAATACGAAAAATATTAATATCCCTAAAAGTTCAACGGGCGACATCGCTCAGACCGCGACTACCGTTACCCTCCTCTCCGCTCGCGGCACTGGTGTCTTCGTGGTTGCAGGGCGCGTCGTCGATAATGCCGGACTCCGCACTGAGCTCCATCGCATCGCCCAAATTAAAGGTAGTACCCTCCGTCCCGTCCTCGTGAAAGCCGATGCCGCCCTCAGCCTCCAAAATTTTATTACCGTCTGTGATCTCGTCCGCGCCGAAGGTTTCCCTGGGGTTTTGATCGCCGCGGAAGATCGTTGATTCGCGATTGCCACGGCGCCTATTAGACTAACATTCTGCCCCTTAAGTGTCCGCCGACCCATCCACTCCTAACGCTAGCCTACCCCGCCATATTGGAATTATTATGGACGGTAATGGCCGCTGGGCCGCATCACGCAATTTACCGCGCCTCGAAGGACACCGCCGCGGCGCCGAACGGATTTTTGATGTCGTCGATGAATGCATCACCCTCGGCATTCCCACCCTCACGATTTTTGCTTTCTCCGTCGAAAATTGGAAACGCCCCGCCGAAGAGGTCAGCGGATTATTTAAATTAGGTGAAATCGTTCTCCGCGCTAATCTCGCCCGACTCCTCAAACGCAAAGTAAAATTAAAAGTCATCGGTAATCTCGAAGAGATGCCCGACTTCGTTAAGGAACCGCTGAAGGACGCTTTAATTAAAAGCAAAGATAACGATGTGCTGACTTTAGTCGTCGCCCTCAATTACGGCGCCCGCCAAGAGGTCGCCCTCGCCACTCGCAAAATCGCTGAAGAGGTCGCCGCCGGAAAATTAAAGCTCGACCAAATTAATTGGACCGAACTGGAAAAACATTTAGAAACCGCCGGACTCCCCGATCCCGATTTAATCATCCGCACCTCCGGCGAAGCTCGCTTGAGTAACTTCCTTCTCCTCCAAGCCGCCTACGCAGAAATTGTAATTACCGATACTTACTGGCCCGACTTCACGAAAGAAGAGTTCCAAAAATGCCTCGCGGTGTACGCCAAACGCGAACGTCGCTTCGGCATGACCGGCGCCCAAGTCCAACCGACTAAAACCCCATGAAAGACCGCGCCCTAAGCACATTAACCCTCTGGGCCGCCGTCGGTTCATTTATTTGGATCGGTAGCCTCTTTTCCGCCTCCCAAATTTTTGCGTTCTGTATTTTAGCCGCCCTCACCGCAGTCGCCCAATGGGAATTTTATAAATTGTCCGAGTCCTGCAACGAACAACCGAATAAAACTCAAGGCATCATCATCGGCCTGATTTATCTTTTCTTCGTCTTCTTCTTTTCACCAGAAGATTACCGAAATTCTATTTTCCCCATCGCCCCCGCAACCGTCATCGGAACCCACCTCTTATCCTTATTAAGAAATCCGTTCGATCGTCCTCTCTTGCTCCGTAAAATGCCGACCTTCTACGGCTTCCTCTACATCCCATTCATGCTATCGTTCTTAGCATTCATCGCAAAATTAAACGTGGGTACCGGACTAACCCAAAAATCCATCGGTCTAGCCTGCGTGGTCTGGGTCGTGGTCGCTACTAAGTTTACGGATGTCGGTGGACTGGTCATCGGCACCAAGTTTGGAAAACACAAAATCGCTCCTTCCATCAGCCCCGCAAAATCCTGGGAAGGTTGCGCGGGTGGTTTAGTTTTTTCTGCCGCCGCCTCCGCACTCTTCGCTTGGGCCGTTAATGCTACTGGATTTGAATTCATGAGCCCACTGCGATCGGCAATTCTAGCTCTCCCGATTGCCATCGTCAGTATTCCGTCCGACCTCGTTGAGTCCGTCTTCAAAAGACAATCCACCTCCAAGGACTCGGGTCACACCATCCCTGGCATCGGTGGCGCACTGGATTTGATCGATAGCTTAATTCTTACCGCGCCCTTGGGTTTCGTGATTCTATCTTACTGGTACAAATAAACCCGTGGATAAATCACTCCCGAGTTTGCACATCATAACCGGGCCCACCGCCGCGGGAAAAACCGACGCCTCACTCATCTGGGCAGAAAAAAATAATGCCGAAATTCTTTCCTGCGATTCAGTATGCGTTTACCGTGGTATGGACATCGGTTCTGCGAAGCCCACCGCTCAACAGCAGGCAAAGTGCAAACACTACGGACTGGATTTAGTTGATCCCTCCGAACGTTATTCAGTCGTCCGCTATATCGACTACGCCAAAGCGTGCATTAAGGATGCCCACGCCCGAGGAAAAAATATTCTAATCACCGGCGGTAGTGGATTCTACCTCGCCGCGTTCTTCGGACCAGTCACCGACGAAATTCCCGTCAGCGACGCCGTAATTAATGAAGTGCAACTGCTTCAACAAAAAGGAATCGATGCGCTGCTTAACCGCCTCCGCGAAGTGGAAGGCCAGACACTCCCTGGATGGCTCGATACCAAAAATCCCATCCGCATCGCCAAAGCCCTCGAGCGCCGCCTCTCCTCCGATCGTTCACTCGATGACCTCCGCGTCGACTTCCTCCAAAAAGAAAGTCCCTTCGCCCAATACAAAATCACCTACGAATTAATCGAACGCGAAGACGCCGAATTAAAAAATCGTATTATTCAGCGTACGGATCTCATGCTGAAAACCGGACTCATCGAAGAATCGGAGAAACTTCTGCAGCTAAATTTAAATCCCGAACTCCCCTCCGCCCGTGCCGTCGGCTACCGCGCGACGATGGATTGGATTCAGTCAGGCCGCCAAGTCGCCCTAGATGGCCTCCGGGAACGAATTAACCTCGATACCTGGGCCTTAGTCAGAAAACAGCGTAAATGGTTCAATCGGCTGGGTCTGCATACCGATAGCAGAAGTGCATAAAAAGGAGGGTTTTTGAAGTTTCCCAGTCCATGAGGTCAAAATAAGTAGGAAAAACCCCCTAATTCCTGCCTCCATCCTTGCCCTCTATTTAATTTTAGTATAAACAACAGGCCTTAACCCAACCCAATACTCCTATGCCACTCAAAGTCGGCCTCCCCCTCCCTGAAATTACCCTCAAACAAAAGACCGATGCCGGACTGCAAGATGTCAGCCTCCGTCGAAATGTTGGAAAAGGTAAGACCGTGATCCTCTTCGTCCCTCTCGCTTTCACCGACACTTGCACCGACGAACTCTGCAAAGTCAGTGGCTTACTCGATGATTACAAGAAACTCGGCGCCGACGTCATCGCGATCTCCGTCGACAGTCCCTTCGCTCAAGCAGCCTGGGCAAAACACTCAAATATCTCAGTTACCCTCGTTTCTGACTTCAACCGCGTCGCCCTCAAAGCTTTCAAAGTGAAGGACACCAAAGTAATTCCTGAAAAGACCGGCCTCTTAAACGTCGCTAAACGCTCAGTTTTCGTCGCCGATAAAAACGGTATCGTGATTCACTCCGAAGTGAAACGCGATCCTGCGACCATGCCCAACTTCGCTAAAATTAAAAAAGCGGTCGAAGCTTAATTTAAAAAAGTCTTCGACTTTGAAGGCGGTCGGGCTTGCCCCGGCCGCCTTCTTTGCTTTCTGCTATATGCTTTAATTCATCATGGCCCACCACGACCCATTCAAAGCTCTCCGACCTTTCTCCGCCGCTGGCAAGTCGGGCTCCTTCTATTCCCTCCCCGCACTCGAACAAGCAGGCCTCGGAAAAATTTCCCGCCTCCCGGTTTCCATTCGCATCGTCCTCGAATCCGTCCTGCGTAATTGCGATGGCATCGCCGTCACCGAAAACGACGTCCGCACGCTCGCCCACTGGAATGCCACTAAACCCGTCGACACCGAAATT
Organism: Opitutia bacterium; assembly: GCA_037138415.1. Taxonomy (GTDB): domain Bacteria; phylum Verrucomicrobiota; class Verrucomicrobiia; order Opitutales; family UBA953; genus UBA953. The sequence continues at coordinate 17,355 of JBAXIK010000026.1, forward strand.
CCTTTCGTCGTCGCTCGCATCGTTCTCCAAGACTTCACCGGCGTTCCTCTCTTAGTCGACCTCGCCGCGATGCGCGAAGCAGTCGCCCGACTGGGTAAAGATAGCGCCATCATCGAACCTCTCGTCCCCGTCGATCTCGTCGTCGACCACTCAGTCCAAGTCGACAGCGCCGGTACCGCGAATTCTTTCCTCGAAAATCTCCGCCAAGAATTCGGCCGTAACACGGAGCGTTACGAATTCCTGAAATGGGGCATGCAAGCTTTCAAAACTTTCGGCGTCGTTCCTCCATCCATCGGCATCGTCCACCAAGTTAATTTAGAATACCTCGCAAAATTAGTTTTCGAAAAGAACGGCGTATTTTATCCCGACACTCTTGTGGGTACTGACTCCCACACGACCATGATTAAC
>JBAXIK010000027.1:0-17243 GCA_037138415.1 Opitutia bacterium
GCAACCGACGTACGTTCACTTTCCAAAGGTCGTGCTTCTTACACCATGGAACCAAGCAACTTCGCGCAAGTTCCTGCCGCTATTTTAAAGCAAGTAGTCGAGACCTCTTCTCGTGCTCCTGCTCGAACCTAATTTACCAACCCCACAAAATTCTCCTCGATGGCTAGCATAATGAAAATTCGTATTAAACTTAAAGGTTTCGATTACCGCATGGTGGATCAATCCGCTACTGAGATTGTCGACACCGCTAAGCGCACCGGTGCCCGTGTTTCGGGTCCTATCCCTTTACCAACCTCGATCGAGCGCCTCACCGTGAATCGCTCTCCCCACGTTGATAAAAAATCCATGGATCAATTCGAAATTCGTACGCACAAGCGTCTCATTGAAATTATCGAACCCAATTCCCAAACTGTTGATGAGTTGCGCAAGCTCAACATGCCTTCCGGCGTGAATATCAATATCATCGCTTAACCCTTAACCTTTAACCTCAACCCTCAAACGCAGGCCAACAGGACCAAAGATTCCGTAAGGACATCCAAAGCCTAAAGCAGGTCATCACTGACCAAACGACTTCTCACGAAGTCACCTGCCTCTTAGAAAATGAAACACCAACTACTCGGTAAAAAAATCGGAATGACCCAGGTCTATGACGCGGAGAATAACCTCGTCCCTGTTACGGTCGTCCAAGCTGGTCCTTGTCCTGTAACCCAGGTCAAGACCGTCGAAACTGATGGCTACCATGCCGTTCAAATCGGTTTCGGTCCAAACAAAGAGAGTCGTCTCTCTGCGGGTGAAATCGGCCACTTGAAAAAGGCCGGCGTCTCCGCCCACAATCATTTACAGGAAATTCGTCTCACTGCTGCTACGGAAGTTAAAGTCGGTGATGTCTTCACCGTCGAAAAATTTACCGCTGGTCAGATGGTCGACGTCATCGGCACCGTTAAGGGCCGTGGTTTCCAAGGCGTCATGAAGCGCCACGACATGTCGGGTCAGCCTGATTCGCACGGTCACATGATGCACCGCCGAATTGGTTCGATCGGTATGCGTCAAACTCCTGGTCACGTTTTCAAAGGAAAGCGTATGCCTGGTCACATGGGTGCAGTGCGTCGCACTGTGCAAAACCTTCGCGTCGTGCAAGTGCTCGCCGAGAAGAATCTCCTCCTTATCAAGGGAAGTTTCCCTGGTGCCAACGGTGAGCTCGTGCTCGTCCGCCCAGCCAAAAAATCCAAGTAAAACTCTAACCACTATTTGCTGATATGAAGCTCAAAGTTTATAAATCTGACGGTGCATCTTTTACCGAGAAAGAATTTGATATTCCTTCCTTCGAGGGCGACAAAGGTATTGCCCTCTTGAAGCAGGTCGTCGTTTCTTACCAAGCGAACAAACGTCAAGGTACATCCAAGACCAAGGACTACGGCGAAGTCGCTGGTTCTGGTGTGAAGATGCTCCCCCAAAAAGGTTCGGGCGGATCTCGTCACGGCGACAAGCGCGCTCCTCAACTTTACAAAGGTGGAATTGTTTTTGGTCCTCGCCCTCGCGATTGGTCCAAGAAGATTACCGTCCAAGCTAAGAAGATTGCATTACAACGTGCGCTCTTCGATCTCGCTTCCGATGGTGGTCTCGCCGTCATCGAGCGCTTCGAATTAGCTAAACCTAAGACCGCTCTCTTCGCTAAACTTCTCAAGAATGTTAGCCCAGAAGGAAAACGTCTTCTCGTTATCGACAGCAGCTGGACCGAGCCGGTTCTTAAAGCTAGCCGTAACGTTAGCCGCGCAATCTTCTCCAACTCTTCCAATCTTAATGCTTTCGATTTAGTCAAAACACCTCGTGTTCTGATCACCCTCGAAGGTTTAACCAAAGTGCTCGAACGCACCAAAAACTAAAAACTATGAAGCCTGCTTTCGACATCATCAGTCGCCCTATTCTCACTGAAAAAGCTTCCGGCTTGGCCGAAGCCAATAAGTACGTTTTCGAAATTCTTCCTGGTGCCGACCGTGTACAAGTGAAGACCGCTATCGAAGCGAACTTCAAGGTGACCGTCATCAAAGTGAACATTCTTATCCGTAAAGGAAAAGCTCGTCGCAGCCGTTTAGGTGGAGGTTCCAACTATACCGAGACTGTTTCTCGTCGTGCCATTGTTACCCTTAAAAAAGGTGACGTTATCTCACTCGCCTAATTAGCCACCTCCCATGTCTATCATTTCTTCACGTCCTATTACTCCCGGCCAACGTTTCTTGGTTCGCGTAAAGACCGAAAACCTCCACAAAGGTCGTCCGGAGCGTCAGCTTACCGAAAGTAATCACCGCGCTCGTGGTCGTAATTGCTACGGCCGTATCACTTCACGTCGTCGAGGCGGAGGTCACAAAAAACTTTATCGCACCATCGATTTCCGTCGCGATGTTTTTGATCAACCTGCAACGGTGTTACGCATCGAGTACGATCCAAATCGTACTGCTCACCTCGCTTTACTCGAATACGCAGACAAAACTCACACTTATATTTTAGCACCTGATGGTCTAAAAGAAGGCGATGTTGTGGTCAGCACGAATAAGCCACAAGAGCAGCTTACTCCCGGCCTCTCGTTGCCCTTACGTTTAATTGCTCCTGCCACTTTCATTCACTGCATCGAAATCGAGCCAGGCCGTGGTGCCCAAATCGCCCGCTCTGCTGGTGGTTTCGCTCAGTTAATGGGTATCGAATTGGATCGCGCTATTTTACGCATGCCTTCTGGCGAACAACGTTACATCAATGCCAACTGTCGTGCGACAGTCGGTATCGTGGGAAATCTTGAACACCAAAACGCAAGCCTCGGTAAAGCCGGCCGTAGTCGCTGGATGGGTCGTCGTCCACGTGTTCGTGGTATGGCAATGAATCCAGTCGATCACCCTAACGGTGGTGGCGGTGGTAAATCTAAAGGTGGAGGCGGTCGCCAACATCTTAAATCACCTTGGGGTCAGCTCGCTAAGGGTTTCCCAACACGTACCAAGGCTAAGGCCTCGAACAATCAAATCATCGTGCGCCGTAACGGTCGCAAAGTGAAACAAGCATAATTTATCATGTCACGCTCTCGTAAAAAAGGATTCTTCGTTGACCCACATTTAGTGGACAAGATCGCTGCTGCTCAAAAGACCAGCAACCGTAAGCCCATCAAAACTTGGTCACGTCGTTCGACTGTTACGCCTGAATTCGTTGGCCTCAATCTCGAGGTACATAACGGTAAGGCCTTCATTGCTGTGTACATCACAGAAAACATGGTCGGACATAAACTCGGTGAGTTCGCTCCAACGCGTACCTTCCGTCAACACACTCAACCTTCACGTAAGGAAGCCCAGTAATCTTTATGCGTTTCAGTCACTCAATCTTCGCTGTGTTCGTTGCTATGGTTCTTACCATCGTAGCGGAAGCGCGTATTTTGGGCTCAGCTGAAGCTGAAGGTCGAGCCAAGGTAGCCCAAGTGATTGCCGGAAATAATACCGACTTAGTTGTCGTGTCCGGCGGTTATAATTGTGGCCTGCGTCCTGGTGCCGTTTGCACCGTCACCCATGATGGCCGAGCTTTTGGTTCGGTGATTGTGGCTGAAGCAACTGAACAAAGCGCCATCGCACTTATCCTTTCACTCGAATCTTCAACGCAAATTACGTCGGGCGACACGATCACCCTTCGTCCTAACCCACGCATTTAATTCTCTAAACACTTTATCACGTCATGGAAGTTCACGCCTCTACTCGTTTCGCTCGCATGTCACCTCAAAAGGTGCGCGAAGTTGCACGTCAAATCCAAGGTCTGCCTGCTGAAGAAGCCATCCAGCTTCTCCGCTTCATCCCTCGTAAATCCGCGCGCTTACTCGCAAAGACTTTGGCTAGCGCCATCGCCAATGCAGAGAACAATCACAATTTATCAACCAATGATCTCGTCGTGGTTTCGGCCACCGTCAATCAAGGTCCCGTGCTCAAGCGCTCAATGCCTGCCGCTCGTGGTTCCGCTCACCCTATTCATAAATCGATGAGCCATATCCGTATCGCTCTCGGTTCATCCACCAAATAAACCAACTTAAAAGACTACAATGGGACAGAAAGTAAATCCAATCGGCTTCCGTTTAGCCGTTCGTCGTAACTGGGAATCTCGCTGGTTTGCCACCAAGCGCGATTTCCCTTCCTTCATTCTTGAAGACTACCGCATCCGCGAATTCCTCAAAGAGAAGCTCCGCCAAGCGGCCGTTCCTCGTATCTTTATCGAACGTGCTGGTCCTAAAGTTCGCGTACGTATTTGGACTGCTCGTCCCGGCGTCGTCATCGGCCGTAAGGGCGATGAACTTAAGAAGCTCCGTGAAGAAATCCAAAAAGTTGCCGGTAAGGCTAAACTTGAGGACGTGATTCTCGAAGTGAACGAAGTCAAACGCCCTGATCTCGTTGCTCAATTGGTTGCTGAAAACGTAGCCTTACAATTAGAGCGTCGTATTTCTTTCCGTCGTGCGATGAAGAAAGCGATTCAATCAACCATGCAAAATGGTGCAGATGGCATTCGTTTACGTCTCGGTGGTCGTTTGGGTGGTGCTGAAATCGCCCGTGTGGAATCCGCCCGTGTTGGTCGCGTTCCTCTCCATACTCTGCGCGAAAATATTGACTACGGATTTGCGGAAGCCCGCACGGTTTACGGCAAACTCGGCATCAAGTGCTGGATTTGTGCTAAGGACTCCGAGTTTTAATTCTCATAACCCAACTCTAACTTTTTTATAACATGGCAAATTTACAACCAGCTCGCACTAAGTGGCGCAAACACCGCAAAGGAAAAATCCGCGGTAATGCTACTGCATGTAACACGCTCGCCTTTGGTGACTTTGGTATCCAGTCGCTCGCTCGTGCCCGCATTCCAGCTAATCAAATCGAGGCTGCTCGTATCGCTATTTCCCGCGCTCTTAAACGTAAGGGAAAAATGTGGATGCGTATTTATCCTCACACTCCCGTAACTCGTAAACCTGCCGAAGTCCGAATGGGCTCTGGAAAAGGTAGCGTTGAGTACTACGTTGCGGTGATCAAACCTGGCACAATGCTTTTCGAAGTCGGTGGTGTACCGATTACCGTAGCGCGTGAAGCGATGCGTTTAGCCGATACCAAACTTCAAGTCCGTTGCCGTTTCTTGGCCCGTGAAGAACTCGAAAAATACTAAACTTAAACACTAAAAACCTCATTCATTTTCTCGATGCGTACCTATCAGAAAGATAAACCCTCCGCCGCTTCGGCATTACGTGGTCTGGCTCCAACCGAGTTACAGAAGCGCGTCCGTGAAGCTCGCGAAGAACTTCTCCAACTCCGCCTGCGTAAGGCAACCGGCGCAGTCGAAAACTCTGCTCGTTTCCGTGTGCTCCGTGCTGATATCGCACGCTGTCTCACGCTCCTGAATTCCAAAACCACCACTAAATAATTTTTAAATCCAATGTCTGAGTCACGTTCCAATCGTAAAAACCTCATCGGTTTTGTTGCCACCCGTTCGGGCGACAAGTCGGTGAAAGTAAATTGTCAATTTACCGTTCTTCACCCCGTCTACGGCAAAGAAGTAAAACGTCGTACCGTCTTACACGCTCATGATGAAAAGAATGAGTGCAAGGTTGGCGATAAAGTTGAAATCATGGAAACACGTCCCCTTTCCAAATTAAAGCGCTGGCGCATCGTTCGCATCGTCGAAGCTGCGAAAGTCGCTATCCAATCAGCCGAATAATCCTCTACTATTTTTTAATATGCTTCAAATGCTTTCCAGGCTCGATGTAGCCGACAACACAGGTGCCCGCCAAGTGCAGATGATTCGCCGTCTCGGCCAAATCAAAGACACTGCCGGCATCGGTGATGTAATTATTTGTTCCGTCAAAGACTCTACTCCTGATGCTCAATGCAAAAAGGGTAGTGTGGTTCGCGCCGTGATCGTACGCACGGTTGCTCCGATTCGTCGTAACGATGGAAGTTACTTACGTTTTGATTCCAATGCTGTCGTGATTCTCGACGACAATGGTAATCCTAAAGGCACCCGTATCTTCGGGCCTGTTGCGCGCGAACTTCGCGGCAAAAACTTCATGAAAATCATTTCCCTCGCTCCCGAGGTTCTCTAATTACCATGTCCAAGACTGATATTAAAAAGGGTGACGAAGTTGTCATCATCGCGGGTGCTGAAAAAGGCAAACGCGGCGAAATCATTGCTTATGATCGTGTCGACGAGCGCGTCACGGTGAAGGGTCTTAACTTAGTTAAGCGCCACCTCAAGCGTGCCCAAGATGGTACCGGTGGTATCACTGAGAAGGAAGCACCTATTCATCGCTCTAACGTTATGTTAGCTTCACTCTGGGAAGTCCGCCAAAGTAAAAAGCCTGCTGCTAAAAAAGCGAAGGCCGCTAAATAATATCACGAAACCACCCGAGAAATTTTCACTCAAATGTCTAAGCCCTATCTAAAAAAGTTTTATCTCGAGAAGGTCGTTCCTGAGCTCCTCAAAGCTCGCGGATATAAGAATGTACACCAAGTACCTAACCTTACGAAGATCGTTCTTAACTCTGCTTTCAAAGCCGAAGCTGACAAAGGCCACATGGCTGAAGTCGTTAAAGAGATAACTAAACTCTCAGGTCAAAAGCCTGTCATCACCCGCGCCAGCAAGAGCGTTGCGAATTTCAAAGTTCGTCAAGGCATGCCTCTCGGTTGTATGGTCACCTTACGTGGACCTCGCATGTGGGAATTCTACCTCCGTTTAACGGCGGTAGCTCTTCCGATGATTCGTGACTTCCGTGGTACCTCTAACCGTTTAGACGGTCGTGGTAATTATTCTCTCGGTATCACCGACCACACCATCTTCCCTGAAACTCAGGCTGATGGATCACAACGCGCCAATATCGGTATGGACGTAGTCATCGTGACTTCGGCTAATACCGACGATGAAGGCCGTGAACTCTTGCGCATGCTTGGCATGCCATTCCGTCGTTCCTCCGCTGCCACCGAAGCAGCCGCTACCGCCGCGAAGGCCTAAACCTTTATTATAAAAAAATACTAGTATGGCAAAAGAGTCCGTCATTCAACGCTCCCTTAAGCGCCAACGCTTAGTTGCAAAATATGCAACTCAACGTGCTGAGCTTAAAAAGATTCTCGCGAATCCTAAGACCACCGAAGAAGAGTTTTACGCAGCTCAACGCAAGTTGACCAAGCTGCCCCGCAACTCCTCTCGCGTTCGTCACAAGAACCGCTGTGCAATCTCTGGTCGTCCACGTGCGTTCATTCGCAAGTTCGGCCTTTCCCGTATCACCTTCCGCGAATTGGCCCTTGGCGGTCAAATTCCCGGTGTCACTAAAGCCTCCTGGTAAACCACGAAAACTACGAACATGTCTGCATCCAACGATACAATCGGAGATTTTCTTACCTCCATTCGCAACGCTTCAAAAGCTGAACGTCCTACGGTCGTGATCCAATGGTCACGTCTCCGTGAGGGTGTTGCCCGCATTCTTACTGAATCCGGTTACGTCGCTCATTTCCGCAAGGTTGAGCGCGATGAAAAGCCTGCTCTTGAATTAACTCTCAAGTACGTCTCTGGCGTACCTGCCATCACCAGCATCGAACGCGTGTCCACTCCTGGTCGCCGTGTTTATGCCGGTTACTCATCTGTGCCTAAAGTGATTGGTGGTATGGGAGTTTCTATTCTCACCACCTCGCGCGGCGTCATGACTGACGCTGAAGCCCGTCGCCAAAAAGTTGGCGGCGAACTCCTCGCCAAAGTCTGGTAACCCTAAACCCTCAATACTTAAATCTATGTCACGCATTGGTAAACAACCCGTCACTTTCCCCGCTAACGTAAAAGTAGCGGTGTCTGGACAAACCGTTTCTGTTGAAGGTCCCAAAGGGAAACTCACACATAAATTTCCATCCCAAATCGGAGTTACGGTCGACAAATCTGTCGTCCAAGTTGCCGATCTGAGTGAGAAAAAAGAAGCAGGTGCTCTCTTTGGAACTACTCGCGCTATCATCCGTAATATGGTTGAAGGCGTTGAAAAAGGTTACTCCAAAACCTTACTCATCGAAGGCGTTGGTTTTAAAGCCATCCTTAAGGGTAATATTTTAGATTTGGCTTTAGGCTACTCTCACCCGATTCGTTACACCGTTCCCGCGGGCGTCAGCGTCGTGGTCACCGACGGCACTAAGCTCCTCATCAGCGGTCCTGATCGCCACATGGTTGGTCAAGTCGCTGCTTCCATCAAACTCTATAAACCTGTTGAGCCTTACAAAGGTAAGGGTGTTCGCGTTGAAGGCGAATTCGTCCGCCGTAAGGAAGGCAAGAAGACTGCTTAATTTCTTTAACGTTTTTATTTATGAAACTTTCCAAAAAGAATTTACTCATGCAGAAGCGCCGCTGGCGCATTCGTAAAGCGGTTCGTGGCACCTCTACCCGTCCACGCCTCGCTTTAAAGCTAACCCACCTCCATCTCTACGCTCAAGCGATTGACGATGATCGTGGTGTAACTTTAGTTGCGACTTCGACCACTTCCAAAGAACTACGTGGCAAAAAACTTCGCCCTTCAGTGGCAGGTGCTGCCGACTTCGGAGTTGCTTTCGGTGAAAAAGCAAAAGCTGCTGGCCTCACCACACTGGTCTTCGATCGCGCTGGTCGTCGCTACCACGGAGCGGTTAAATCATTTGCTGACGCCGTGCGTAAAGCCGGACTTATTTTCTAAAATTACATGAGCGAAGAAACCAATAATGCAGCGGCAGCCCCCGCGCCGGCCCCTACTAATGCGCCTACTAATCAAGGCGGAGATCGTCGTGGCCAAGGAAATCGTCGTGGTCAAGGTGGCCAAGGCGGCGGTCAAGGTCGCCCACCTCGTCGCGATAATCGCAACGAAGCTGCTGCTTCTGAATTCAATGACAAAGTCGTACACGTTAATCGCTGTTCAAAAGTGGTTAAGGGTGGACGTCGTTTTAATTTCGCGGCCCTCGTGGTTGCTGGTGATGGCAAAGGTCGCGTCGGCGTAGGTTACGGTAAAGCCAAAGAAGTTCCTGATGCTATTCGCAAGGGTACCGATCGTGCTCACCGTGCTCTCGCTACTTACAATCTTCGTAATAACACCATTCCTCATGAAGTGATTGGTCGTGCTGACGGTGGCGTAGTTATGCTTCGTCCAGCCGCTCCAGGTACTGGCTTAATCGCAGGTGGTGGTGTTCGCGCTGTTCTCGAAGTTGTAGGATTAAAAGACGTTCTCTCAAAATCGATGGGATCGAATAATCCTCAAGCGATTGTTAAAGCGACCTTGGACGGTCTTTCCCAGCTCCGCACTCTAGCACAAATCAAAACTCTTCGCAGCTAAGCTGAAATTATATTTATGAAACTTCACTCTCTCCCAGAAATCAAAGGTTCCACTCACCGCCATAAAATACTTGGTCGTGGGCGCGGTTCCGGTCACGGTAAAACATCCGGTCGCGGTCACAAAGGTATGAAAGCGCGTTCGGGTGGTGGTCACCGTCCCGGTTTTGAAGGCGGTCAAATGCCTCTCTATCGTCGTTTACCTCACCGCGGTTTCAAAAATGTTAACCGTATTGATTACGCTGTAATTAATTTACGCGACATTGAGGACCTCAAAGGTAACACCATCGATATCGCTTCACTTAAAGCTGAACGTATCATTCGTAAAAACATCGAGTTGCTTAAAGTTTTAGGCACCGGTGAAATTACCCGCGCAGTCACCGTTTCCGCTCACCGTTTTTCGGAATCAGCTAAAAAGAAAATTGAAGCTGCTGGTGGCAAGGTTGTGGAGCTCGCGGTTACCGCAGCTGAATAAACACCCAGCCCTCCGCGATGTTTTCGGCCTTCGCCAATTGCTGGAGGATACCTGAACTAAGGGCCCGTCTCATTGCGACGGTCGCCCTTATTTTCGTTGCTCGAATCGGTGCGAATATTCCCTTACCGGGAATCGATCCTAAAGATATTTTAGATTACTACCACTCGATGGCCGATCAAGCATCGGGCGGAGTGGTGGCGATGTATAATATGTTCACCGGTGGTGCATTGCTCAAAGGGGCGATTTTCTCTTTGGGTATCATGCCTTATATCAGTGCATCGATTATCATGCAGTTAATGTCGGCCGTAGTTCCATCGATTGCCCGCTTACAACAAGAGGGTGATGTCGGTCGCCAAAAAATTGCGCAGTACTCACGCTATCTCACCATCGCCATCGCCGTCGTTCAATCAGGCTTGTTACTTGGGGCATTCTGTAATCCCGGAAAAGTTGGACAGGCCTTAGGACTCGGAAATTTCACGGGCACCATCGTCGTGATGGAAAGCAAAACACTTTTCGTCTGTCTCGGGATTTGTCTCTTAACTGCGGGTTCAATCGTCATGCTTTGGTTGGGTGAACAAATCACGCAACGCGGCATCGGTAATGGCACATCCGTTTTAATCACGATCGGTATTTTGGCTGATATTCCGGGTGCTATCACTTCGTTCGCGAGTATCGCCTTTGGTGGTAAGATTGGAGCAGCCGAAGCGAGCGGACATGGTTGGGAAAAAGCGGTAGGGATGATTATTTTATTCGCGCTAGTGACGGCCGCGATGGTGGCTATCAATCAAGCTGTCCGAAAAATTTCCATTCAATATGCTCAACGCATGGTCGGCCGTAAAATGTACGGTGCTCAATCCAACTATTTACCACTCAAAGTAAATTATGCGGGTGTGATGCCAGTGATTTTTGCTGGAGCGATTTTAAGTTTCCCTCCGATGTTGCTTAATCCTTTAAGCACACTTTCGCCCACCTTAGGTTTTCTTCATGATTGGGCTGCCGTATTTCAAACCCGCGGATGGTTCCACTATATTTCTTACGCTGTTTTAATCTTCGGATTTAGTTACTTCTGGATTTCAATCATGTTCCGTCCAGTGCAAATCGCAGATGATCTGAAAAAGAATAACGGTTACATTCTAGGAGTTCGTCCTGGCGAACATACCGCACAGTTCCTCGATTTCGTGATGACCCGTCTGACCGTCGCTGGCTCGTTATTCCTTCTGATTATTGCGTTGATGCCTGACCTTTTCACTTTCCAATTAGGATTCCCAATGCGTCTGGCTAGTTTCTTAGGCGGTACGGGTGGTCTGATTACTGTGGGTGTGATGTTGGACACCATGCGCCAAATCGAAACTTATCTTCTCCAAAGTAACTATGAAGGATTCTTGAAGAAAGGTCGTATCGGTAGTTTGCCCGTTCCTCAACCAGGTTTACGTAACGGCGCGGAAGAATCTGCTCTAGGTTCGATGCCTAAGATTTGTCTCACACTTTTCTTTTTTGGTGTAGCTGCATGGGTAGCTAATCACTGGGAATCTTTCGTTAAGTAAGTTTTCGGAATGATTGATTTGAAGTCTGATGATGAAGTGAAGCGAATGCGGGCTGCATGTAGTGCCGCTGCCCGTGTCTTGCAGGACTTAGTCAGCCTGGTTGTTCCTGGAATTTCTACTGCAGGTTTAGATTCTGCTGCCCGCGGTTTAATGTTACGCCACGGCTGTGAGAGTGCCTGCTACGGCTATGTCGTCGGTGGTTTAACTTATCCCGGCTATGTTTGTATTTCTCTTAATGATGAAGTCGTTCACGGCATCGGATCACCGAGCAGAATTATTCGCGATGGTGATTTGGTTTCTCTAGATGTCGTCGTTCGTCGTGATGGATTTATCGGTGACAATGCTCGAACCGTCACCGTTGGTAAGGTCAGCCCCGAAGCTAAAGCACTGTGTGTGGAGACCGAAAAGGCTCTCCACGCTGGCATAGCCGCTGTCCGACCCGGAAATAGGGTAGGGGATATTTCGGCAGCCATCCAGGCATCCCTCAGCCCAGGGGGGTATGGCATCGTCCGGGACTTCGTTGGCCATGGCGTAGGCCGAAAAATGCACGAGGAGCCCCAGATTCCCAACTTTGGCAAGGCTGGTACTGGACCTAAGTTATTGGCTGGTATGTGCTTAGCAATCGAGCCCATGGTTAATTTAGGCTCACATAAGATCGTTATGGGAGCTGACGGATGGACCGCTAGGACCGCAGATGGCAAGGTTTCTGCCCATTTTGAGCACACCGTGATGGTGACCGATAAGGGTGCAGAAATACTAACATTACCTTAACTCAATTTTTTGCTTTCAAATCCCCCAAGAACCCACAAGTTCCGACCTCTTTCCCACCTTCTAAACAGCCCGGACCCTATGCCACGAATCCTCGGAGTAGATATACCCAACAACAAAAAAGTAGAGTACTCGCTTCGCTACATCTATGGCATCGGCCCACGCCGCGCCACAGAAATTTGCGAAGCTCTCGGCTTTGATCCCGCCATGCGCGCTTCGAATCTTTCGGAGGAGCAATTAAATAAAATCGTCGAGTACATCGTTCGTATGGGTTACAAGTGTGAGGGTGATTTACGTCGCGACATCGCACAAAATCTCAAGCGTCTCCAAGCGGTAAAATGTTATCGTGGACTCCGCCACTTCCGCGGACTTCCCGTTCGTGGTCAACGTACTCGTACTAATGCGCGTACACGTAAGGGTAAGCGTAAGACTGTCGGCGTTGCTGCAGCTCCTTCCAAATAATTTTTAAATCTCTAAACTAATTTTACGATGAGCGAAGAAGCACCCAAGACTCCTAAAGTACGTAAGCCTAAAGCTGCGTCACCAGAAGCGGCCGCCCCTGCGGTTGCTCCTGAAGTAGCTGCCCCTGTTGCAGCGACGGCCACCCCGCCCGAGCGTAAGGAAATTACTGCGAAAGAATTATTAGGCGAAGACATTGGGGAGATTAAAGTTCGTCGTGCTAAGGGTTCCAAAAATATCACCGTTGGAATCTGCCACATTTTAGCTACCTTCAATAACACTAAAGTTACGATTACTGATACCAATGGTAATGTGATCTCTTGGGGTTCTGCTGGTCGTCACCAATTCCGCGGTTCTCGCAAATCTACTGCGTACGCCGCTCAAGTCGTTTGCCAAGAAGCCGCTAAGTTGGCGATGGCTCACGGTTTAAAAGATATTTCGGTTCGTGTTAAAGGTCCAGGTATGGGTCGCGACAGTGCGATTCGTGCGCTGCAAGTTCTTGGACTCAATGTAACCTCGATTCTCGATACGACTCCTATTCCCCATAACGGTTGCCGCCCTCCTAAGCGTCGCCGCGTTTAATTTTTCGACTTACCGTCCGGCTATGGCAAACCGGGCGGGTACTATCATCCGCCACAAATACCAAAAATAATAAATCATGTCTCGTTACACTGGACCCACGACCAAGCTGAACCGTCGCTTTGGCCAAAATATCTTCCCCACCTCCAAAGGTGAGGAACGCCGTCCTTACCCACCAGGTATCCACGGTAAGACCACCCGCCGAAAAGTTTCGGAGTATGGTGTTGGTCTTAATGAAAAACAAAAACTGCGCATGATGTACGGTCTGACTGAGAAACAGTTCCGCTTATCCTTCGAACGCGCTAAGCGTATGGGTGGTGTCGCTGGTGATAATTTCCTCCGCATTCTCGAAACACGCTTAGACAACGTTGTCTATCGTCTTGGTTTTGCTAACTCCCGCTCCGCTGCTCGTCAGCTTGTCTCCCACGGACACGTCCGTATCGACGGCCATAAAGTAGACGTCGCTAGCTTTACCGTAGCTCCTGGACACGAAATTGAGATTCGTGATCGCACTTCTTCTAAACAACTCGCTACCCGCGCCATTGAAGAAGGCCAAGGTCGTGTTGTTCCTGCCTGGTTAGTCACCGTTGCTGAACAACTCAAAGGACAAATGGTCCGTGAGCCAGCAAAGGAAGAACTATCACGCGACATCAATGTTCAGATCATCGTTGAATTCTACAGCCGCTGATCCAACCGCCAACCAAAACAACCAACTACACAAAGACATGACCAAGCGCCTCGGAAAATTCGAACTACCCAAGGGCCTCAAAAAAGAGGAATCCTCAGCCACCCCAACTTTTGCTCGCTACTTCGCAGAGCCATTCGAGGCCGGTTTCGGCCACACGATTGGCAACTCGCTTCGTCGCGTGCTCCTCAGCTCTATCGAGGGCGCTGCTATCTCCGCAGTGATGATCGAAGGAGTGCAGCATGAGTTTCAACCTATCGATGGCGTCGTTGAAGACGTCACCGAAATCGTTCTCAACCTTAAGAAAGTTCGTATCCGGACTGAAGCGAATAAGCGCGAATCTTTCAAAGGTCGTATCGACGTTAACAAAACCGGAGTGGTCAAAGCTTCGGACATCGTTTTCGAAAACAAGACTGGTTCAGTTTCAGTGGTCAACCCTGACACCGTGATTTGCACCATCGACCGCAAACGTACTTTCACTGCAGAAGTAGAAGTAAGCGTTGGTCGTAGCTGGGCATCTGCGGAAGAAAACAAAAAGGCTGAACAGTCGATTGGTTCAATTCCCGTTGATTCACTCTTCTCGCCTGTAACTTTAGTGAAGTACGCAGTGGAGAGCACCCGTGTTGGTCAAATGACTGACTACGATAAACTCGTTTTAGAGATTTCGACTGATGGTCGTATTACTCCTGACGAAGCTTTAAAAGAAGCATCGGCTATCCTCCGTCACCACCTCGCAGTATTCGATACCGTATCAACAGATCCGGTTGAATTCGAATCAGGTAAATCTGAAGTGAGTGAAGAAGCTAACCGTCTTCGTAAATTACTTAACATGTCCGTTAACGAAATCGAACTTTCTGTTCGTGCCGCTAACTGTTTGAATAACGCGAACATTAACACGGTCGGCGAACTCGCGATGAAGTCCGAACAAGAAATGCTCAAGTACCGTAACTTCGGTAAGAAGTCCCTTAACGAAATCAAAGCTAAGCTCGAGCAATTGGGTCTGTCACTCGGACAGAAAATTGATGAGCGCTTATTAGATAAAGGTGTAAACTCGTAATCGAGAAATCAGATCATGCGTCACCGCTCTCACCATAACGTCCTTGGCGTCAAAACCGCCCACCGTCGTTCCCTCGTTGCCAACTTGGCTGCAGCACTCATCAAGAATGCTCGTATCACCACTACGCTCTCCCGCGCTCGTGCTGTCCGTCCTTTCGCTGAACGTTTAATCACGCTCGCTAAGAAGGCTGAACAGTCCGCCGATAAGAGCGTCAAGTTGCACTACTATCGTTTAGCCATGGCCCGCTTACGTGATGAATCTGCTGCGAACCTTCTTTTCAAGGAACGTGTTAAGCAATTCATGACCCGCAATGGTGGCTTTACTCGTATCTATAAACTCAACGTCCGTCAGGGCGATGCCGCTGAAACAGCGCTCATTGAGTTAGTAGGTAAAGACGACAAAGCTCCTGCTTTAACTCCTAAGGCTAAAACTGCACGTAAGCCTAAGGCTGCGAAGGAAGAAGCGACTGCTGCCAAAGCTTAAGCGCTAAAAACATCCACTTAACGAGACGCGTCATTGTTCCTAGTGACGCGTCTCGCTTTTTTAATCAAAACCCCTAATTTTAAACCATGCTTCAGCCTATCGACCTCGATGTCTTTTTGGCCGGTATCGTGGCCATGGTTATCGGGACACTTTTCTTTCTGCAATTTTGGTATGATCGACGCGACGCTCTGCTTTCGGATCACCGCCGCCTGAGTTCGGTTTTTTCCTGCACTCGTTGCAGTTTTACCTACGTACGGCCCCGTCGCAGAGCAGAGGCGTCCTGTCCTCAGTGCGGATGGAATAATGCCCGTCTCAAATTTTAACTCATATCTTTTTTATGAATCAACGGTCCATTGCTATTCTCGATTTTGGTTCACAACTCACCAAGGTCATCGCACGCCGTGTACGCGAATGCAATGTTCACTCCCGTATCTATGCCTTTGACGTTTCGGCCGAAACACTCCGAGCGGATGGCGTGATGGGCGTCATTTTTTCAGGGGGACCCTCAAGTGTTAAGGCTAAAGGATCGCCTCGTCCTAAAGCGGAAATTTTTGAAATGGGGCTTCCCATTTTGGGTATCTGTTACGGCGTGCAACTAATGGGAGAGATGCTGGGTGGCCAGGTGGCAAGTAGTCAGCATCGCGAATACGGCCATGGCATGCTTTCTTTCCAACCGAAGAAATCTCAACTCTTACACGGATTAAAATCACCTTTACGCGTTTGGAATTCGCACGGCGATAAAGTAACTCGACTGCCTAAGGGTTTTCACGCCGTAGCGGGTACGGAGAATTCCAATAATGCAGTCGTTGAAGATACACGCCGGAGATTTTACGGAATTCAATTTCACCCCGAAGTAGCTCATTCAGAGCGTGGCCTTGAAATTATCAAAAACTTTTTATTCCGCATTTGTAAATGTAAGCCGAATTGGGTGATGGGTGATTATGTTGAGACCGCTATTCAAGATATTCGTAATCGGGTAGGGGACTCTCACGTCATTTTAGGATTATCCGGTGGTGTTGATTCATCGGTCGCCGCCGCCCTCATTCAAAAAGCAATCGGCAAACAACTCACCTGTGTGTTTGTGGATAATGGCTTGCTCCGCCTAGGTGAGCGTCAGCAGGTTGAGAAAATGTTCCGCGGAAAATTCAAAGTCGATCTTCGTGTGGTCGATGCATCCGCTGTCTTTTTGAAAAAGCTAAAAGGAGTGAGAGATCCTGAGAAGAAACGTAAAATTATCGGACGTGAATTTATTGCTGTCTTTGATCGCTCCGTAAAAGACCTAGCCAAAAAAGGCAAAGTAGAGTTCTTAGCGCAAGGTACACTTTATCCTGATGTCATTGAATCGATTTCACCCGGCGGCGGTCCAGCGGTAACGATTAAGAGCCACCACAACGTGGGTGGGCTGCCTAAGCGCATGAAATTAAAACTGCTCGAGCCACTACGTGAATTATTTAAGGATGAAGTGCGGGCTTTAGGTGAAGCCCTAGGCTTACCCAAAGAGATGGTTTGGCGTCATCCTTTCCCAGGTCCGGGATTAGCCGTTCGTATTTGCGGAGATATTACACCTGAGCGACTAGAGATTCTTCGTAAGGCTGATGATATTTTTATTAACGAATTAAGAACGTCTGGAAATTATAATAAAGTTTGGCAGGCCTTCGCCGTTTTTCTTCCCGTGCGGAGCGTCGGAGTGATGGGTGATGGCCGTACTTATGATAACGTTTGTGCGCTGCGTGCAGTCACCTCAACGGATGCGATGACGGCGGATTGGGCACGTTTACCTTACGATGTTTTACAACGTGCCTCTACCCGAATCATTAACGAGGTTAAGGGTATTAATCGTGTCGTGTACGACGTTTCGTCGAAGCCCCC
>JBAXIK010000028.1:0-16629 GCA_037138415.1 Opitutia bacterium
GTAATGCCTTTCCCATACGAAGAAGAATATAAGAGCACAGTTTTTCAATACCAAGACTTTCCCGCTGATTGGCCTAAGAGTTTTGCGATTCTGACCGCTTATGCGACCACGGGTGAAACGTGGACACCTGAACAAAACATCGCTGCGGACCGTGAGTTGGAAGCTGAATTAAGAAAAGGTGGTAACCGTTTGCACCGTATCTCGGGCTATTCGAGTGATCTCAAAACCTATGAAGAAGGTTGGGCGGTCGCGATGCCTCTTCAGCCTGCCTGGGAATTAGCGATTAAGTACAAACAGATAGCACTTTTTTATTATCAGGACGACGAACTTTTATTGGTCTATTCGAAAGATTTTTCCAGACACGATGAAGCTATCGTTAAAGTTCTTCCGAGTTTTAAAGATTCGGTGAGACCCTACTTGCCTAGAGTTTATCCCAAGAAATAATTGAATAGCCGAGGGTAGTCATTTGATGTAGTCTTTTGATATGTCGAAACCGTTACCCATTCTCTATGTTAAACCGAGCTGTCCTTGGTGCGTGAAAGCGCTCGAGTGGTTTGCCCAACAAGGCGTGAAGGTCGATGTCCGTGACGTCATCGCGAACATGCATGAGATGCGTCAAATGGTCGCGCTCACCGGACAGTCCAAATGTCCTTCATTTAAGCATGGTGATTTCGTCGTGGCTGACTTCGGTGTGGATGAGTTCATCGCGAAAGCGCAGAAGCGTCCCGATGTCTGCCAAGAATTAGGACTGAAGTTGTAATCCTAACTCAGTAGATCCCAAATTCTGGCAAACATCACGCTGAATCCTGCGACTGCTACAGTAGCGCAAAGGATTTTTCGTAACTTGATTTCATCGACTTTCATTTTCACGAGTAAGGCGATGAAAATGGCCGACAGGAAAATGACCGAGGCTTGAGCCGATTCTACACCGAGATTAAATCCAATGAGGATGGAAAGGATGTTGGATTTATCCCAGTCCTTGAGATTATCAGTAACCGCTGCGGCAAACCCGAGTCCGTGGATGAGTCCGAAGAAGAAGGGCACGGTAAGCATCTGACGATTAGAAGCCTTGCCCCAATAGGCTAAAACGGCCCCCACGCCGATGGTGAAGGCGATGACGGGTTCAATCCACCCACTGATCTTGGGAAGAAGCCCTAAGACTACCAGACTGAGTGTAATGCTATGTCCCAGGGTAAATATGAGCGATCGCTTGAATGCTTGGGCGATAGAGGCCGCGCCGAGAAACATCGCTAACATGAACAGACAGTGGTCCCAGCCGTCGGGAATCACGTGATCAAAGCCTTCACGCATGAATGACATCAGGCGAGTTGAGGATTGATTTAATTTATCCCAAAAAGTCGGAGGTAATTTTTCGCTGATCACTAAATTGGCGGTTTCACCAGGTTGAACACTCGTAACGACCTGATAGGTCATTTCTTTTCTGAGATTTACAAAAACGATTCCAAGTTCGGACGGGAAACGGATTTCAACTTCTCTTGCGTCGGCAGGTAGATCAGCCCCAAAGACTACCGTAAATAAAACAGGGTAGCGGTCGGCTTCACCTTGTTGTTTTGAGCGCTCTTTAACTTCTACACCAGAGGGAAAGCTCACGGGTTTTTTGTCTAAGATTTCACCATCGGCACGGACTAATAATTTCTGAATGAACTCGGCTTTCTTTTCCTCGGAGCGCTTAATTAAAAGCGAACGATTGAACATGAAGTCGTCCAGCTCTTCGACTCCTGCGCCTTGTGATGATTTGCCCAAATAATAGGCCGGTACATCGAATTTGATACTCAATGTTAAATGGTTCTTCTCATCAATAATCCCAATACAGGAGGCCTCTTTCCAATCGGGATGGGCCATCGCCTTTAAACTCAGTAAAAGTGTCAGGCAGCTGATATAAAAACCTTTAAACATTATTTTTTAAGGCTCTTGGGGTCGTAGAAAACTTTATCCATAAAAAGTCCACGTGCGGGAGCGGTCGGAACTTCGGACGTAATCGTTTTTTCTTCGCGATAGGCGAGGAGACGTTCGGGAGTCATCTTACCTTCGCCGACTCGAAGCAGTCCACCGACTAGTCGACGAACCATCTTGTATAAATAACCATCCGCTTCGGTGACCACGGTGATACGTTTACCTTTAGAAATAATACTGAGACGGCGCAGATCTTTAACGGGGCGCTCAGTTTCCATGCCTTGGCTGTGGGTTGCACCAAACGCACGGAAATCATGTTTGCCCATAAGAAGTTTGGCCGCACGACGCATGGCTTTGACATCCAGCTTATCCCAGTCGCGACCCAGTGAGTAGCGAGCCTTCCAAGGTAAAGAGAAGCCGACATTAATTTCGTAACGATAGCGTTTACCTTTGGAGGAATAGCGGGCGTGGAATTTACTGTGAACGCGCTGAATTTTAGTGATGAGTATTCCTGCTTGTTCACCAGTGTTGAGTGCGTCTTGGAGTTTCTTGGGCGAGTGACGCCAAAAAGCGTCGAAGTGGAAGGTTTGACCGACACTATGCACGCCCGCGTCGGTGCGACCACTTCCATGAATCACCACTGGCTTTTTAAAGATGCGTGAGAGACGTGCCCGTAGTTCACCTTCAACGGTGTGAGCATTATTTTGAATCTGCCAGCCCATGTAGTCCGACCCATCATAAGCCACGGTGACCAAAAATCTTTCTTCAGTTAAATCTGTCTTACTGGTTTTCATAGATCGGTACTCTGTCCAATTCCTTTACTGTTAAGATAGTCCTGAAGTAAAATTGCGGCCGCACGGGAATCACGTTCACCCGATTTACGCTGTTGAGTGCGCTCGTGAGCGTTCTTCGGTTTCTTTTGATGGCTGATGCTATCGGCGGCCTGACTGGTTAGACCCTCATCAATTAATTCAATCGGAAGATGAAAACGCTTTTTGAGTTCTTCAGCGAAGTCATCGACCTCATAACATTTTTTAGTTTTTTCACCTTCGAGGGAGAGAGGGTAGCCGAGGATTAAATGGGTGACACGGAGTCGGGTGATTTCGCGTTGAATGTGTTCGAATCGCGCGGCCAGTTCTTCGTCGACTGCGGCGGGGAGGGGAAACGCCATGCCGAGATCGTCCGCATAGCTCAGGCCGATGCGCTTGCTTCCATAGTCGATGCCTAGATAAACATTTCCCACGACCAGACCCTGTGAAGTCTCATGGGTTTTTTCAATCTCCACTTTTATAATCTATGCAGGGGTTTGACATACGGCAGCAGATTCGATGAATAGACTAAATGAAAACGGCAGTAACACTCACTGGACATGAGCGCGCCCTCTACGCTCGCCAGATGCGTTTGCCCGAGGTGGGCGAGGGCGGTCAGGTTAATATTAAAAATGGAAAAGTTCTTTTAATCGGCGCGGGCGGTCTGGGCTCACCGGTTGCGTTGTACTTGGTCGCCGCAGGAGTGGGCACCATCGGCATCGCCGATCCGGATAAGGTCGACCTCAGTAATTTACACCGTCAGATCATTCACGGATTTGATACTCTCGGATTACCCAAAACTATTTCGGCCGCCGAATCACTTAAGGAAATAAACCCAGGTGCTGAGATTATTTTACATCCCGAAGGACTCACTGTTGATAACGCTCTCGAACTCGTGAGTCGTTATGACGTGGTGGTTGATGGTGCTGATAATTTTGCGACGAGATTTTTAGCCGCCGATGCCTGCGTGTTGGCCAAGAAACCTTTAGTTCACGGAAGTGTATTACGAGGGGAAGGCCAAGTGGGTACATTTATACCCCAACAAGGTTGTTATCGTTGTGTTTATCCGGTCATGCCGAGTCCTGATTCTGTCCCGACCTGTTCGGAGGCGGGAGTATTGGGCGCGACTTGTGGAGTGATTGGTTCGTGGATGGCTGCAGAGACTTTAGCCATTCTGCTTAAGCAACGTCAGCATTCACAGATGTTCGTCATCAATGTCGGAGAGGGTAAAAGCCAAAAAATTTCCATCTCACAAGACAGTCACTGTCCTGTTTGTGGTAAGTCGCCTAAGATTTCTGAAATCAAAGCGGAAAATTATCAGACCACTCTTTGTGAAACATCCAATCTAAATATGAAAGAATCCCCCCTAGAAATTTCGGTGACTGAAGCCTATCAACAATTGAGTTCAGCACAGCCACCCTTATTGATTGATGTGCGCGAGCCCGACGAGCATGCGCATTGTTGCGTTGCCCAAGCCCGCTTAATTCCTCTGGCAGATATCCCAAATCAATTGGCGAGTATTCCTACCGATTGTCCGGTGCTTATTATGTGTCACCACGGGGGCCGAAGCATGCGCGCCACACAGTTTTTACGTTCAAAAGGCTACCATTTAGCCTCGAATATAAAGGGTGGAATTGAACAGTGGTCCCTCAAGGTAGACGCGCAAATCCCTCGCTACTAGGTCAGTCAAGGCTTGCGACACTCAAAATTTTCTCCTTTCTAATCTCTTATATGAAACAGTTAACCCTTTCCATCGTAGCTTCTCTTTTTCTCGTCGGTTGTGGTCCTTCTAAATTCCCATCCAACTGGAGCGGCAGTAATTCCTCCTCCAACTCTGGTATGGAACCGCGTGGTTCAGGTTTCGGTTCGATGGCTGAAGCGATTCGTAGCGGAAACATTCCTCCTGAAGCGATTTTAACCACCGTTTATTTTGGTTTCGATAAGTACACCGTGGATTCCAAAGAGCGTGCAAAGCTCGATGCGATTTCGGGTCAGGCTCAAAACACCAAACTCATCATTGCTGGTTATACTGACCAATTTGGTACCGAAGAATATAATTTAGGTCTCTCCGATCGCCGTGCGCAATCCGTTCGCGAATATTTAGTTAAAGTGGGTAGCACCGAGACGAACATTGAAGTTCTTGCACTCGGAGAACAAGAAGCAGACAAAGCTGCTGCCGGTCGTGATTCAGGTTCCAGAGATCGTAAAGCAATCGTCGTAGATGCTAATTATTCCGGACCCATTCGTTCGGGTGCGTCGAAGCCTGTAGCTCCTGCAGTAAGTTCTGGTTCTGCGCCAGCACCTGTGAGCGCGCTTTAATTCGGTATCTGGCCAAACAGATAGATTAAAGTCGCCCCGAGTAGAATCGCTGAAGTCCACCCAGCGATTTTACGCGTTTTGTCTGGTTGGTGAACGGCACCCCATTTCCCAAACACATAACATGAGACGGAAACGAGGATTAGTCCGATATAGATGTCGCGTATCCAATTTGCGTTCGTGCTAATTCCGTTGAGCACCCACAATAGATAAGCGGCGTAGGCAAAGAGCGGTAACGCTAAAACTTTTTTCAACGTTTCCATCCACGCACCAGGCTTGGGGAGGAAGCGGGTTAACTTAGGAAAGACTGATAAAAATAAATAAGGCGAGGCCATACCTATACCCATCGCAATGAAGAGTGATATCGTCTCTATATTACTCCGTTGGCCATCCAGAGCGAATCCGATGGCGGCACCGAGTCCAGGCGCTGTGCAGGGTGTGGCTACGGCGGTGGCGAGCACGCCCGAGAGGAAAGCGCCCCACGATCCAGATGACTTCTGAGATTGAGCCAGTGTCCCTGCAAAACTGGATCCGATTTCAAAGAGTCCGATAAAACTCCAACCCATGATGACCATTAATACCGTCGTCGCTAAAACAAATCCGGCGGATTGCATTTGAAAGCCCCAGCCAACGGCACTGCCAGTATTTTTCAAAATTAAAATAAGAATGGAAAGGCTGATGAAGCTGATGACGACACCGAGGGTATAGAGTAAACCGTGGATGAGAATGGTTTTATTTTTAGCGCCCGCATCGTTCACGAAACCGAGAATTTTAATTCCGATCATGGGGAAAACGCAGGGCATGAGATTAAGAATAAATCCGCCACCCATCGCCAATAGTAGCCAGACCCAGAAGGGGTGTGATGAGTCGCTTGATTTATAGGGCTGGTTGAATACCGCTGCCTCAATACCGTTAATCACTTCCTTGGTCGTTAAAGCTTCTGAAAGAATGATTGGTTCGTGGTTATTTTTTAAGATGACGTTGAGTGGAATCCCTTCGCGATTATATTTCTTAAGTTCGGCTGAGATGATTGAATCTTTTTTTGTCCAATCAGCGCGAAGGAGTACCACGTTATTCGTATTAAAAATCTTAATCACTTCATCGTCATGGTAGACGCGTTTGTTGACCTGACAGGTGGCGCACCAGCGTGCGGTGAAATCGATGTAAACAATTTTATCCTTATTCAGGGCCTTGGTTTGGGCTTCAATCGACCAAGGTTGCCAGATGAGAGACTCGTTCGACGACTTCGTAGGCTCGGTGACTTGAGTCACCTCCTCGGTATTTAATTTAACATTAACTTTGATAAAATTCCCTTGAGCATTTTGGGCGACGAAGCTGAGCGGGCCTGCCGATAGTGGTTCAGGTGCGTCATGCAGATTGAATTTAACGTGATTAGGAAGATACTGAGCCATCGCGACGCGGCTGGCTGAAATAAAAGGACGTTCAGGAAAGAATCCTTTGAGATTGTATCCTTTGGGGCCGAGATTCTGAGGTATATCTACAATTAAATGTTCGTCTTCAACCCTAGCCGTTGCGGTAACGGGTGGATTTAGATCCGGATAAAGTTTAGAATCTATTTCTGTAACCTTATTATTAGTCCCTAAATTAAGCGTTAAGCTCACCTGCTTTTCTTGGGGGAAACAGCCACTCTCATTGCATTCGAGCCATTCGGCGAGTCCTTCTAATTGAATCTGGTTTTTCGCTGTCGATGAAACCTTCGCCTCAAATACAATAATCGTTTCATCTGAATAGACGAAGTTGATCACGCCTTTCTGATCGAAAATGTGTGGACCGGGCCAGAAGGTGTTTCCAAATTTTACATCGGCATTCTCTTTCCAGGTGATCGTAGGAGGGGTACCCGCATCGCCGACATTCTTCCAGTAAATGTGATAATTAGGTTCACACTTAAATTTTAAGCCGACTCTGACGGTCTGTCCTACTTCAATGCTTGGACTTAAATTAACTAATTCAACTTCCGTGTGTGCAGCTGCCCAGGTTGTGGGCATCAGTCTTCCCAGTAGCAATAGACACAGGGCAAGCATTCGCATAACGCCAATCTGTCTTTATTTTTACCTTTGGCAAGGCACGGCTGAATTAAGCCGTTACTAATTGGCAGGGTAATAAGGCCGCATCTTTCATGCCGTGGATAATCTTTTTATCGGCCGGACAGAAAGTGGATAAGATGCCAGTGAGCTCAACGGTTTCACCATTCACGAAATAATAAGGACAGAGGCGAACGCGACCCTCAGCGGTAGCGATTGCACCATCGTCCGTATAAACGGGGTGAGAGAGTCGTCTGGGCTTATGGTATTCTTGCAAGATATGGAAAGTTTCGTTTTCTGGATCTATAGCGTTCTCAATCGCCTCGAGCCATTGTTCACGTGATACGTCGCTCCCTAAAGTCACACTGCGTGCGCCCCAAGCGGTTTCATGGAAGCCACTCGCTTTGATAATATAATTACGATCGCGCTGAGAGGCTTCAGCGAGTTCTGTCCAATCGCGAATCGGACGTCCATTAATCTGAGGAGCGTGTAAAACAGCGGTGGGCGGAAGCTCCGTCCGTTCCATGATCCAAGTTTTGGGAACAATTTTGTAGAGCGCTTCGTAATGATCTTCAGGAAGGTTTTCTTTCCAGAACTCTGAGAGAATAGGGTGGTGAAGAAGAGCTAATCCGAGCTTCTCTTCTTGAAATGCCTTCATCGGTGGAGTCAGCACGACTTTTCCTGCTTCAATGCCATTGAATAATCCATCCGCGCCTTTGACGTTCGCTAGGTCGAACAATTCGAAGAAACGATAAATTAAATCTACTTTTTTCGGGGCACCATCGACAGGGATAAATGACTCTTCACTCATTTGCATGATTTGTGATGGGTCGACTACATGAACATCGTGGCCGTGACTTCTCAGCTTTTCTCCCAACCATTCAAACTCGGGTCGATACGTGGCAGACTCTTCGCTGACCACAATTGCGATTAAGGGAAACTTAACGTTAGGGGTAAGACGTTGCAGTGTCTGATAAAAGTTTTTTGGCATATCCACGCCGCCAATTAAATTCGGGAAATCTTCCGCGTATACTTCGTTGAGATAAGCAGTGAGACCAATACCACCGGGAACGCTATCCAGTTCCGACATCGTAAAGCCTTGGTCGGTGATCAGCAAATCGGGTCGAAGAACTAAGGGGGTCTGTCCTTTTATCGTGCGGTGTCGGCCGTGATTAATGAGTCCTTGAGGCTTAAAACGGTCTAAATAAGTTGAAACCCATTTGGCGTGGATATCGCGGTTTCTTAAAATTTTCTTATCAGTGAAGGAGCGAACATACAAACGCTCCATGGCTTGATGATAACTATAGCACGCCGCTCCAATGGTTTTAATTTCTTTTAATTGTGATTCCGAGATCGGCCAAGGCTCAGGCGAGAGCTTCCAAATCTTTTCTGCAAAAAGAGGTGGCTCTAATAATTTCTGGCGAAGAACTTGTTGCGAAGGCATGGTCTTTAATCGTCGATTTTAATATCTTTATTACGAGTGCGAGGTCCACCCGCACGCAACCAACCATTGATGAAGGCATCAATATCGCCATCCATTACAGCTTGAATATTTCCGGTCTCAACACCCGTTCGTAGGTCTTTTACCATCTGATAAGGTTGGAATACGTAGGAGCGAATCTGGTTACCCCAACCGATATCACCTTTTTCTCCGTAGTAACGTTCCATCTCGGTACGTTTATCATCCAGCATTTTTTCGTAAATACGGGCGCGTAAAATTTTCATGGCGAGGGCGCGATTTTTCACCTGTGAGCGTTCGCGTTGGCAGGCGACGACTAAACCCGTAGGAATGTGGGTCAGACGAACGGCAGATTCGGTTTTGTTCACGTGCTGGCCGCCTTTACCGCTGGAGCGATAAACATCGACGCGTAGATCTGCTTCTTCGATTTCGACCTCGATATCGTCATCGATTTCCGCAACGACGTCGACCGACGCAAACGAGGTGTGACGTCGAGCATTCGCATCAAACGGAGAAATACGGACGAGACGATGGACGCCGCGTTCGGCTTTTACATAACCGTAGGCATTAGGACCTTCGAGACGGAAGGTGGCTTGGCTAATTCCTGCACCATCACCTTCAGCGACGTCTTCAATTTCAATTTTGAATCCACGACGTTCGGCCCAGCGTGTGTACATTCGGAAAAGGATATCGGCCCAGTCGTTAGACTCGGTACCACCAGCGCCTGCCTTAATGGTTACAATGGCGTTGGATTTATCGTGGAGACCGGAAAGGAATGAAGCGATTTCGAGGTCGGCCACTTCCAAAGCAAGATCGGCAGCTGATTTACGAAGTTCTTCCATTTCAGCATCCACGGTGCCATCGGGTGATTCGACGATGATTTCCGCTAATGTCTTGGTATCTTCGAGTTTTCGTTTGAAGGCAACCTGTGGGGCCACGACGGTTTTGTAATTATTACACTCGGAAATAACTTTTTGTGCTGATTTTTGACTGTCCCAAAAGTTGGATGCGGTCATTTGATTTTCCAGTTCCGCAATCTTAGCCTGTTTGCCTGCAACATCTAAGAACTTCCAAAGATACCCTGACCGACGCTCGATCTCTTCAAGCTGGGAACGAATTTCTGGTGGGATATACATACTTCGAAGGGTAAGTTGTGCAACTAACGGCAAAGGGTGCAAAGAAATTGTCATGGTATCCTCGGAAAAAGCCTAAAATTTCTCTGCACTATTTGATTTCTAGGTTTAAATATGAATCTAGTGAGTCGAACTTGCTCCTATCTAAACTATGCTTATGTCTAACCTATGGCTTATTTAGAAGGACTGAACTTTACGCAAATCGCTGGGCCGGCCCCGCAACGTAGGGTTCTCACGAATGGTCTCGAAGTATTATACACCCACCGTCCTGGGATAGGTCTTTGTACCGTACAAGCGTGGGTGCGCACAGGTAGCGCACAGGAGGGTAGATGGGAGGGCTCAGGCATCTCGCATTATCTGGAGCACATGGTATTCAAAGCCACCGCGCGTTTTGCGAATCGTGAACTTACTGAAGCCATCCACCGCGTGGGTGGTAATTCGAATGCTTACACGACTTTTGATCGTACGGTTTATTATGTCGATGCGCCGGAGGAAGGATTTGAGACAGCGATGGAGGCTATATCAGAAATGGTTTTTGATCCCCTGATCAATGCGGAAGACGCTAAAGTAGAACGAGATGTTATCTTGCGTGAAATCGCCATGCGTGATGATGAGCATGACAGTATTTTCGCTGAAAAGATTTTAGAAGAAACGTTACATGCGCATCCGATGCGTCACCCCATCATCGGGCATAAAGACTTATTTATTAAAATCTCCCCTGATGATTTACGGGCTTATCACAAAGGCAGGTATGCGCCTGAAAATGTTGTCTTAGCGATTGGCGGTTCGATGGAACCTGATGACGTTTTTAAATCGGTAGAACTGTGGTTTGGACGATTTTCTAGAACTCCGGTAATTCAGGAAGTACCCATCATCGAACCACCTCATGCGGGTCCACGTCGCGTCGAAGTTGCGCGCGATGTTTCGATTTGTAAAGGCGTCGCCACTTGGAAAATTCCTGGCTTCTTTGCAAAGGACCGAAGTGCCATTGATTTATTCTTGGGCGTCATGGGCAGTGGCAATAGTTCTATTTTATGGGACGAACTCCGCGAAAATAAAAAGTTAGTTCATTCCATTGATGCCCATGCGATGGGCTTGAAGGATATTGGATTAGCTTGGCTAAGCTGGATTGGTGATGCTCACGCTGATCATACCGTCATTGAAAAATCTATCTTAGAAAAAATTACTGAACTTCAGGAAAACGGAGTCAGTCAGGCGCAATTTGAGAAAGTTCGCCGACAAACAGTCGTCGCGATGGTCAATGGACTTAAGACGATTCATTCAGCCACCGCTCGCAGTGCTTATGCCGCTTGTATTGGCTATGATCACGCATGGCCACTGCGCGGGGTAGAGGAGTTGGCGCGTTTAACACCCCAAGATCTGACCGAGGTCGGTCGTACTTATTTGAAACCAGAGTCAGTTACTTTTGGGGTGATGAACGCTAAAAAGTCTATTGCTACAGCAGATACAAAACCTAAAATTAAAACTCCTGATTCATTTGAAGTGATTACACTCGAGAACGGGGTGCGTGTTGTCCTGCAAGAGGACCATTCGGTACCGAAGGCTGGCTTCGGGGTCTATTTCTCGGCTGGTATTGCTTATGAAGATGACGCAAAAAGAGGTGCGACCGGAATTCTCTCAACGCTCTTAACCCGCGATACCGTCCAACACAGCCGACAGGAAGTTGCCCAAATCGTTGACCGTATTGGTGCCACTTTTGCCGATGTTGGCTCTCAGCTGTCGTGTGGCTTATGGGGCGAAGCACTGAGTTCCGACTTCGAGCAAATTGCTGAGCTGGTTAAGAATGGGTTGCTCACTCCTAAATTATTGAACGATGCTTTTGATTTAGAAAAAGCCAGTTCGATTGCAGCCTGTAAAGAAGCGGCAGATGATATTGTTGAGAAGGCACGTCTTCGTTTATTAAAACAATTTTTCGGAAATCATCCTTTAAGTATTGATGCAGGTGGTACGCCCGAGACTTTAGAAAAATTAAATCAGTCAGACATTATTGCGTTACACCAAAAGTTAGTAGTCTCTTCCAATTTAGTCATTGGTATTAGCGGTTCGTTTGATCGTCGAACCGCATTGGATTTCGTGAAGAAGTATTTCGGCGTTTTACCTAAAATAGAATTTAAGCAACAGGTGCTAAAGCAGCACACCATCAAGGCTAGCAGTCAGGAGCAGTTCACGGCGGTAGGTGAACAAGCGGTAGTGTGTTTGGCGTTTCCCCATTGTGGCTTCGCTCCGACTATGGTTACCGCTGCGAATGTGATCGAAGAATTATTGAGTGGAATGGCCAGTGGACTTTTCCAAAGAGTGCGTGAAGAAAAAGGCCTAGCTTATTTCGTCGGTGCAACGCGGGTTGAGACCGCTGATCAAGGCATGTTTTATCTCTATGGTGGAACGACTCAAGAAGCGGCCATGCAGGTTATTGATGAGATGAAAGGCGAGCTCTCTCGATTATCGAAGGGCGAATTTAAAGAGCATGAGATTGAGGACGCGAAACGCCGATTACGCGTATCGCGTCGTCAGGGCCGTCAATCTGCTGGTCGTCGCATGCAGGGTGCACTCACCCGCGAGCTTGTAGGCTTGGGTGCTAATTTCGACGCTGAATGGGAACGCCGCATGCATGACACCGATACCAAGCAGATCCAAGCTTACGCTCAGAAATATTTTAAACTATCCCACGCTCAGCAATTAATCGTGGTACCCAAGAAAGCCTAAGCTTCTTCTAATTTCTTGGCTGCGAAGACCGCCGCTAAAATACCAGGAATGGCTAAGGCTAACGCTGCTAAGAAGTAACCCGAGTATCCTAATAGATTAGAGAGTTTACCTGCCCATAGTCCTGGTAGGTAGACTGCAATCAGTGAGAGGGTGGACAGCAGAGCGTATCTGACGGCCGCTTGAGGTCCGGCGGCGAGTTTCATCATCGCTAGAATTAATGCGCAGAGACCTGCACCAAAGGCAAAGTACTCGAGGAAGAAAATAGCGGAAATGACATTCAGTGATGGTAATGGATTTACGTGAAACGATAACCAGCTGATTCCAATAAGAGGCAAATGCATGCAGATGCCTAGAGGAACGAGGGATTGGGCCAGACCTCGACGTGTTATAATTGCTGAGCCCACAATACCGCCGATGGCGAGTCCAAGTATTGCGGTAGTGATGCGCAAATATGCGTAAGTTTCGTCATCCAGTCCCAGTCCACCTTGGAGTACACCCGCTTTGGCAAAGAGTTTAATCACGTGGTTCATATGGACCTCACTGGCTCGGTAGAAAAAGATGAGACCGATGATGATGGGTAGTCTTGAATCTTGATAGAGCGATTTCAGTGCTGCGCCCATGGCTTTGAGCATCGATAACTTATCTTGATCCTCTGTGATAGTTTCCTTCGGTTCACGGGTGAAGCCCCATTGTGTAAGCAAAAGAATGACTAAACTAAATACGGCTAAACAAAAGAGAGTTAACTGCAATACATTCGCGTTCGTGTTTGAATGAGTATGAAAAAACCATGCGAGGTAGATTAATCCTGGACCGGCTAAAACCTGCCCAAGCTTTGAAGCGAAATTAAGTAGCCCGGAATATTTCGCGCGCTGATTGTCATTCAACGAATGAACGTAATAGCCATCGAGAAGGTAGTCATGTCCGCCCGATAATAAAGTCAGGACACACAAGACTAGGGCGATGGTGGTTGCTTGTCCTAATCCAATGAAATGGTTGAGTAGAAGAATACACACAATCATACCTGCCTGGCTCGATATAATGAGTGTGCGTGGTTTTCCGAGGAGACTGAGGAAGGGTGCCCAAAATATTTTAAGAGCGACGATTAATCCTAATACAGCGACCACTTGAGTGATGGTGGCATCATTGACTCCGTGATTTTTCAGTACGACGGGCAGGGCTTCATCGCGCAAGGCCGCCGGAATGGTTTGAAAAAGAAAACCGCCCAAGACCCACAGCCACGGAAGTCGTGTCAGGGATGAGTGGGTGTTCTCGTGCATACTTTCTACTTGTTACCGCCCAGCTGCTCGCGTCCGTACTCATCCACCGATCGGAATAAACTATGGAAGAATTTCGCGACCGTAATATTTAAGCCTAGTAATTCTTCGTCGGTTAAATCAAGCATTTCGCCAGGACGGAAAGTGCGTTGGGTATCGACCATCTTGGTTTTTTTAGCTCCTGCTTCGGCTGAGTCAGGTTCGTCGATGTCTTTCATCGCTTTAAATTCAAGGGTGAGTGAACCATCGGGTGAAATATCATCATTGGTCACCATTCCGGTGCGGGCCAAAACGCGCAGCGCGGCAGCGATGCTGAAAATCGCGTCTTCGAGTTCGCTAATAATATTATAAGTCTGTTCAAACTCATTGAACTTTTCTTGCAGATTCATCCTTACAAAAGCTTCTTGTTTTTGTCCGATGATTTTATCGGTCTCGGCATTGCTTTCGGTATTGTGACCGCGTGTTTTAATTAAGAAACAGAGCAGGTGAACTTGATTCATCACTTCGGCGGATAGTGCTAATAGATCGTTAATGCTCGTGCGTAAGAGTAATCCACGGGAGTAGGCAATCATCTGCTCGTGGGTGAGGTGTGCCGCGGGTGCTGGCATGATGCGGGAGACGTTCGAATAGTAATCGTAAATCTTCGCATCGGATGTGCGCACACCAGCGAGGGTAAATGCCAACATGTCGTGTTGACGTTGGAGAGCGGTCAGAAAACTTCGGCTAATATTCTGAAGTGAGATGACGCTCTCATCGGGATTGGGTTGTTGGTTAGACATCTTAAATTATTCGCTGGGAGGTTTAATCTCAGGTGACTTACTGTGACGAGCCCTTTTACGTGCCAAAAATCCATCCTCACGGGGTTGGGGGGTGGAGGCAATCCAGGCAATCGCGATAGGAGCAGCTTCGGCCAGGCTTAGAGGCAGGTTGTTTACTAGGCCCGGGAAGCGATAGGTATGCTCAATTCGGGGCTGTAAATCGGGGTCTAGCTCGTTTCCGGAGATCAAGAGGGCGATGTGTCGGCCGGGGACGCGGACGGGGGTTCCTAGGTCAATTTTGCGACCGATTTTACCTGTCAACGCGACCACACAGCATTTTTCTTTCACTAATTTAAGTAATCCACCGAGGGCCGCTGCACGCATGACGCGCACATGCTCCATGGCGCCTTGGGCGAGAGTCCATGTATCGGAATCGAAGGCTAAATTTTCGGTACCCGAAGAGAGTAGAAGTCTTTTGAGTCCGAACGCCGCCATGGAACGTGCGATGGCGGCTAAGTCGGCTGGGCGAGAAATGCGATCGGCGATGACGACTGTTTCATGTGCTTCGCGCCATTCGGAGAAATCGGAAACACGAACGTGACCAGGCTCGGGACGCATGGTGATGGCGCAAACATCATCACATTCCGTTCCCGCGATGTGCGACATGTCGAAAGCGGAAGTCGTGTGGAGTTTTACACCGAGAGCTTCGAGGGGAATGATGTGACTCGAGAGACTCGGTACACATTTCGGCGAAGCGTGGATTTCACGCAAAGACTTAGGATGAAGTTCGATGCAGGCTAAAACGGCGGGGAGACCTCGCAGAATAACTCGATTAGGATTAGAGGTGTCGGTGCTCACAGGATTCGTCCTTCATCAAAATCAATCATGTCGGCAAAGGAAAGAACATCCGTCCGATGAAGTGAATTCATTTTGTGTTTAGCGTCATTTAGAGCTTCTCGGCCCATTTCACTCATCCCTTTTTGTACTAATTCGCGATTCCAGACATGAACACGAAGGTCTTTCGGAAAAAGATTCAGTAAACGGACGTTCAAGTCATTTTCATCGGTAGCATTTTTGACGCATTCGATGACTTGCTCGGGATCGACTGCTAAGTGAAGACACAAAAACCGATCAAATCCTTTACAGAAATTTCTTTGATAGGACTTTGGTAATTCGCCTTTGAGATGTTTACGAATTTTACCTAGGAAGCGTGGAAGATGGAGCAGGCCGGTGGCGGGATGCGGAATGTACGCGGATGGTAAGTCGTAACAGATTTCACCTGTCGCTTCACTAAATCCATTAGGTCTAGGAGTCGAAGAATCGGTCATGGATTTTTAGTTTCGATCAGTGGTTTGATGTCTTTGGCAATTTGCGCAGCGGCATTAGCAAAATTTTCCGATTGTGCATTCACGTAGTCGATAGGATTTTCTGAACGCTTTGCTTTCCATTGTCCTTGTCCCTGACTCAGAGATTTTCCTTGGGCATCTTCGATACGGTAATGAAGTTGTAGGACGGTGGATTGTCCGGTGAGGAACATCGCTTCAACGTCGATGAACAAGACTAAGTAGTTTTCGTTCGGTGTTTGTAGTTCGAAGGGTAGGCCGGTTTGCTTTGTGAGATTGCGACCGATGATTTCGCTGACAGCGCGATCGAGTGAGGCAATCCAGCGTTGTGAATCGTCGACTTTGATAACCTTGGCTTCATCAGCAATGACTAGGGTGGGGCGTCGCAGGCTCACGGGAATATTGGCTCTCGGAATATAAATAATCGGAGCGTTTTTGGTGGGTGTAGTTACTGGTGCAGAGAGTTGATGGAAAGTTACGGATTCACTCTTTTGATCAAAGGTAATACAGCCAGTTACCAAACTCGTTAGGCCAATTAAGATAAATAATTTTAATTTACTCATTTGGTTTCCTCGGGTTTACGACTTTCGGTAGTCGTGGTGTTCACTTTCTTTTGTCCGCGACCCTGAATAATGGTTTCAGGATTACGTTCGATGAAGTCAGCCAATGAACGAATGGCGGTGGCGGCTTCTGAAACATCGGCCAGTGCAGTATCTAATTCGCGTCGAGTGGGTGAACCAGGTTTAGTTAATCCGCGAACATTCTCGGCGGTTTCATTCAGGCGCTCGAGGGCTTTACGTCCCGCGGCGGCCATAGTTTGCAGGTCATCTGCGACGGGGTCCACTTTGGTATTAAAA
>JBAXIK010000029.1:0-16425 GCA_037138415.1 Opitutia bacterium
GGCGGCGGCGGCGGCGGCGGACGTGGTGGTGTCGGCGGCGATCGTGGCGGCTTCGGCGGCGGCGATCGTGGCGGTTACTAAACCCCGGATTCAATGCTACACTCTTCGGGGCGCCTTTCGGCGCCCCTTTTTTGTGCTTAAATAAAATCGATGTCTCTCTGCTTTAAAAAATCTAAGCAGACTCTAATCCACCATCAGCTTTTAATCGACGGTAGTAACAACCGGAACGGGTTTTGCCTTGAGCATCTTTCGTGTGGCATGAGCCCTTCCCAACTGGACGGACTTTATAGAGAATAGAATTCTGCTCACAGTTCACACGGACTTCTAATAATTCTAAAAAGTCTCCCGACGTGAGTCCTTTGATCCAAAGTTCATTTCTCGAAGTACTCCAGAACGTCGCCTTCTTTTCTTTGAGTGCAGTTTTTAATGCTAACTCATTTACGTAACCTAAAATAAGGACCTCACCTGTTTGGGCATCCTGGGCAATGGCCGGAATCACATCCTCCTGCCCCGAGGCGATTTTTCGGAGTTTTTTGAAGTCCAAACGCAGGGTTGACCCCTCTTCTAGTTCTTTATCGGACATATTAAGGATAAAGAAGATACTTGGGCCTGCATTCAAGGCTGGAATAATGGAGGTATTGTCCTTACGCATAGGGCATTATGTCGCTCAACAACACAACCGACCTCTCCCGCGCCGCCACCGAGTCTCGTGGACTTTCGATGGACGCCGTTGCCGCCTGTCACTCTGGTCACCTAGGCCTCCCACTTGGCTCTGCCGAAATAGGTGCCGTCCTCTACGGAAACTTTTTAAAGC
Source organism: Opitutia bacterium (assembly GCA_037138415.1). Lineage (GTDB taxonomy): Bacteria > Verrucomicrobiota > Verrucomicrobiia > Opitutales > UBA953 > UBA953. Next base: position 815 of record JBAXIK010000029.1, read on the forward strand.
ACAACCCCGCTGAACCTCTCTGGATTAATCGCGATCGCTTCGTCCTCTCCGCAGGTCACGGCTCAATGTTCCTCTACAGCTGGCTACACCTCGCTGGTTTCGATCTCCCCATCGAAGAAGTAAAAGCTTTTCGCAAACTCCATAGCAAAACTCCTGGTCACCCTGAATTTGGTGAAACCGTAGGCGTTGAAGCAACCACCGGTCCTCTCGGACAAGGTAGTGGAAATATTGTGGGTATGGCCGTCGCTGCCAAAATGGCCGCCGCCCATTTCAACACTCCTGAACATACCATCTTCAATCACTTCATCGTCGGTCTCGCAGGCGATGGTTGCTTACAAGAAGGTATCTCGCACGAAGCCGCTTCGTTCGCCGGACGTTTCGGTCTCGATAACATCATCATGCTCTATGATTCCAATGACGTAACGTTGGATGCCATGGCTTCAAAAACTCAGAATGAAGACACCTTTAAACGCTACGAAGCCGCTAATTGGGAAGTCTTCATGGTCAAACAAGGCAATGAATTAGCCCATATTGCTGAAGCGCTCGACCAAGCCCGCGCCAGCAAAAGCGGTAAACCTAAATTAATCATCTGCAAAACGGTCATCGCGAAAGGAATCGCGGAAGTTGAAGGCACCGCCAAAGGCCACGGTGAAGCTGGCGTAAAATTTATCGACGCTTCCCGTAAAGCTCTCGGCTTACCAGAAGAAAAATTCTTCGTTTCACCAGAAACTAAAAAATTCTTTGCCGCTCGCAAAGTCACCCAAGCTGCCGAATACGCACAATGGCAAAAAACTTTTGCTGCTTGGTCCGCTGCGAATCCAGCAAAAGCTGATTTAATTAAAAAAGCCCAAGCCGGTGATCACGGTGATGTCGCTTCCCTGCTCGCTGCTATTCCTGAGTTCGGCAAGAACGCCTTAGCTACTCGCGTATCGGGTGAAACTTGTATCAACGCCGTTGCGAAAGCCTCACCTCTCGTTCTCTCAGGTTCAGCCGATTTACACGGATCAACCAAGAATTATATTAAGGATGTGGGTGACTTCGACATCGCCACGCCCGCGGGTCGCAATCTCTACTTCGGAATTCGGGAACACGCCATGGGCGCCATCATCAACGGTATCGCTTATCACGGAATTTTTAAAGGATCAGGCGCGACCTTCCTCACGTTCTCTGATTATCTCCGCCCAGCGATTCGTATTGCTGCCTTAGCAAAACTTCAAGCGTTCTACATCTTCACCCACGACTCCGTTGGTGTCGGTGAAGACGGACCTACCCACCAACCCGTTGAAACAGTTAGTGCTCTGCGTTGTATTCCTAATCTCGATGTCATGCGTCCAGCCGATGCTGAAGAAACCGCTGCAGCCTTCGCTCACGCTATCGCTCGTCGCGATGGTCCAGTAGCCCTCATTCTCTCACGTCAAAATGTTCCATCGCTCGACAGCATTCCCGTTTCGACGCGTCGCCAAGGCACACTCAAAGGTGCTTACATCGCACGTAAGGAAACTGCCGCTCTCACTCACATTCTCATCGGTACCGGTAGCGAACTCCAACTCGCTCTCGCCGCTGCAGAAGAATTAGGTGCAGGCGTTCGTGTTGTATCCATGCCTTCCATGGAAGCTTTTGCTCGTCAGCCTAAGTCCTACCAAGAAGAAGTTCTTCCTTCGAGCTGCGCTAAACGCGTTAGCATTGAAGCAGGTGTAACCATTTCTTGGGGTCGCTACGTCGGCCTCACTGGCAAAGCCCTCGGCACTGATCGTTTCGGCTTAAGTGCCCCTGGTGATATCGCGATGAAAGAATGTGGTATGACCAAAGAAGCTGTAGTCGCTGCCGCAAAAGCCCTCTAAGTCTTAATAATATTCTAAATATAAATGAACGAAGACTCTCGGGTCTTCGTTCATTTTATTTAACGGGTTTCAAAGCGCTGAGTGGTATTTTAAATAAGTCACCCTGCTCTGACCCCACCAGCAAAGTCTTTGCATCCAACCAGGCACAACCTTCAATCTGCCATGAGAGTACGGGAGGAGAGAGCGGTGCATATAACATCGGGCCATCAAAAATAGCTTCGCCAACGTTAGGCAGAGTTATCACCCAGACAGCTCGATAGGTTAAAATCGCCAGACTCTTTCCATCGGGTGAAACCGAAGCATCGGTGACCATGCCTTTGGCATCGAATTGACCTATTTTCGTTAATTGTGCCTGCTCATTTAATTTAGGAATATCCATGCGCCACAACTCGGTGCAGGTATCGCGGCGGTGTTTTGTTAAAAAATAAATATTACCTTTAATTTTAAAGACCGATTCACAGTCATGCTTGAGTTCAGAATCGGGAAACTCTTTTTGATCGGGCCAAATAAACGAAATCGTTTTAACCTCGGCTACCTCGGGATTTTGCGCGGAAGGTTCTTTAAACAAATAGAGATTCAACTGACGGCGGTTGGACATGTTATTTCCCACATCTGCCACAATCAAATTACCCTCGGCATCACCAGTCAGAGCTTCCCAATCGTAATTTTTTGCACCTTTAATCGGAATTCCCTTACTACCCCAAGCCAAAGTTCCGTCGCTGCGAAGCGGAATAATTTCTGGTTTATTACCCGAGTCAGAAAGCGTCCAAAACACTCCAGGGTTTTGCTGGCTAGCCCATAGCGCGGAACATTCGGGAACTAATTTTTTATCTAGTTTAGCGGATGTTAGTAGCTGAAAGGCATCCATTTCTGGAACTTCACGGACGACGACCGGCACTTCACCGCCCCATAAAGTGACCGCTAAGAGTAAATGGAGTAATCCCAACCGCATTAGATTCACTATTTTAATAAAATCAAAATAAGCAACCTTGAGAATTACCCTTTGCTTTTAAAACAATTAAATCTAGACCTCACGTATGGCACGAAAGTCTTCGCGAGCACTTTGGACGGCTCACCTTAAAGGCGGAGCTCGCGTGTCTTCATCGGCCAAACAATCCCCTCGAACTAAAAAAGTTATCGAGAAGAATTCGCAACGCGGTGTTCGGGGCATCATTCTCGGAATTGATCCATCGCTTCGCGGAACCGGTCTAGCCGTCATCGACTCTCGGACCGAGCCATACCAATTATTAGCCAGCACCACAGTGAAACTTACGCCTAAATTCACCGCCATTCAATGTTTAGGAAAAATCTCTGAAGCCGTTGAAGCGATGACACAAAAATTTAAGATAGATCAAGCAGCCATTGAAGAAACTATTTATGTGCAAAACTTCCGGACTGCCCAAGCCATGGGTGCCTCGCGTGGGGCGGCATTAAGCATCCTCGCTCGACTCAATATACAAGTTAAAGAATACGCACCTAAACGCATTAAGTTAGCCGTCACTGGACACGGGAGTGCGAGTAAAGAACAGGTCGGTAAAATGATTAAATCTATTCTGAATCTTCGCAGTGAATTACCCTTGGACGAATCCGATGCAGCCGCGATTGCTCTTTGCCACGTCTTTACGGCTCGAGGTTAAGTTATTCTTCGCTCACGACAAAATTATCGGAGCGACCATTGGCCTGACTCCAGCGCGCCATGAGTTCATCCAGGCGCACGGGACGGACATTTTGCTTAAGATTATGGGCACCTGTATCCAAACATACTTTAAGCTGCTGCCAGACCTGTGAATAGGATCGTCTGAAGCGCAAAGACTCGTCCCGCACGAGACTCGAAACATGACAACAGCCTCCTACACCAGTCATCACAAAACGACCTGCTTTAAATTCTTCCTCACTCGAGGCTCTTAAATCAAATCGTGCATAGTGTAAGGCCGGAAAACGCTTAGACAAAGCCGTGACCGCTTGCGCTAAGGCCGAGGTATTTAAGTCGGGACGATGCAAGCAGCGCGCACCGTGACCGTAACTGCCTGAAAGATTTAATACAACTTTTTGTCCGGCGGGAATGACTTTATTTAAATCGCGAGCGTGACACTGAGTAAATAGTTCGGCGCGCGAAACGGCGAACTCATCGAGCCAAATAAGTTCTTCCAAGGTTTGTTCTCCGTCGCCCATCACTACAACATCATTCTTTTGCACGATGGCCATAATGTGTCCATCGTCTTGTCCAGGGTTTCTCCGCCAGACGATTTCAAATTCTAGACCACTAATAAACTTCTGCAAAATAAAATCTTCTTTGGCATTACCCACCCAACGATTTAATTGCTCTTCGTTTTTAATATAACGAAGCCCAGCCCCATCCCCTGCGACCTCGGGTTTGAAAACGAGTGGGTACCCGTGGCAGACAGCGAAAGCTTGGGCCTCCTTTAATCTTTCCTCGACTTGATCTTCCATCGACAAAGCGATGTGGGGACAGCAGCGCGAGTCGCGCTGAAAGGCCCTTAAAAGAAGAGATTTAGCATCACCAATAAATCCACCGATGCGTCCAAAGGATGGGTTCGCTGAAGCAAAGGCGGTCAAACTATGGTGTCTTAACGTTAGGAAAATTATTCCGACACGGATGGGGAAATAAACAATCCAGTTAGGCCAAAGTGATGGCTGTAAAAATCCACGCACCTTCATGACGCTTTGACGGCGACCACGCCAGGTCAACGCCGGTACCAACCAGTGAGTTAATAAATGCAACCCAACTAAGACTCCGACGATAATCCAAACCGCGTTACTCTTAAAGTTGTGAAGCAAGCGCATACCATCATCGCCAAATTTATAGCCGAGCCAAATAAGTGGAGGCGTCCAAATCAGCGCTGCGACCATCAGAAGCAAGCCTAAGCGTGCAAAATTTAACTTCATTATTCCCGCCGTAATAAATGTCGGCAAACGACTGGCTGGAACAAACCGCGAGCTGACGACAACCAACATTCCCTTCGGCGTCGAGAACCACCCAGCCCATTGATTAACCTTATGCTCTTGGATAATCCATTTAAACGGCGCTCGACGAATCGCCTGTCGGCCAAACACACGTCCGACTAAATAGAGTGTCATATCTCCAATAAAAATACCAATAAAGCAGGCAAAGGTGGCGGACCAAAAATCGAGAATACCAACGGCCACCATGAGGCCTGATGCCAAGCAGGTCGGATCTTCTGCGACAAAAGTACAAACGACAATAAAAGCCAATAGCATCCAGTAGTGAAGGCCCTGAGCATACGGAATCGGCGGATTAGTGAGTGGAGGTGGAGGGCCTAACTTTGGCAGATTCGTGATAAAATCTAGAACTTCATTAACCACCGCATCTTTCTGTTCAAAAACCACATCTCTTCCGCCGTGATAAATTTTTAAGCGAGCATCAGGTAATAATTTTGCGGTATAATGAGCTGCGTCGACCGGCGTAAGCAAATCGCTATCACCATGAATAATTAAAAGTGGGCGGTCCAGGCTATGCAGTAATTTTTTGTTGTCGGATAAATCTGTATCAAAAACTGTTTTCGCATAATCGCGATCCCACGGAAGTAAATCCGCTGCACCAAAATTGGGAGTGAGCCGTGCGACGCCCCAAAAAAATGCGCCTTGGAATCCATACACGATTTTATTGACCAGCGGATTTCCCAGTAATTCGAAGGCTTGAACACCGGGGGCAGAAAGCAGGGTAACTGACTTAACCCTATCTCGATGGGCGTTGGTTAATTCCAGTGCCGCAACGCCGCCGAGTCCTTGTCCCAAAATATGATATTTCTTAATTCCTCTTTGTTCGAGTAACGCTGCAACCACTTCCGCATTTGCTTCCATGGAGTGGCTCGGAACATTTCCATAAGAAGAAGCAAAACCTGGTAGATAAGGTTCAATGACCACTACTTTTCCTGATTTAGCAAGGTCAGCACAAAATTGATTTCCGCGACCATCCCAAGGTACACGATGGATATATACTAAAACGGGCTTATCACCGGGGTTAAATACATTTTGCTCGAATCCATAAAAATTAGCATGAATAGGAACCAACTTATCTGTCGGAATCACTCGGTCGTCTTTATAGTCAAAAGCCGGAACTAAAATGGGAGTTTGCGTGGACTTTTTTTCGACTGCACTAAAAATAGGGAACGTATTTGAGAGAATGACCAAAATTAAGTAAGTCACAGCGATCCACCATTTGGGGGGCACTCGCCGAAGATTTGCCTTACTTTGGTCAAAAGACTGCATTGCTTTTATTCAACCTGCCCTTGCCTGGGGTGCAAGGAGGGAAGAGATTAATTAGTTAATCGAGAAACTTATGGCTTCCTTTAATGGTCTTAAACCTCTTGTCTTTCACCGTGGAAGCCTCCGCCAAGGAATTGCCCGGCCTACGGGTGACCATCGATAAGCTGGTTCACCATCGCGACCCCAACTTTCCACCCGAAACGCCCCACGCCTTCGTTTACTTTCTTACTATTAATAATATTTCATCCCATACCGTTAAATTTTTCGGACGTAAATGGATCATCCGCCATCGCGATGGTTCGACCGAGGTGATTCAAGGCGACGGCATCGTCGGCCAAACTCCCACCATCCCGCCCGGCGAACAATTTTCCTATAACAGCTATCATCTCACTGGCGAACCGGTCACCGCTGAAGGTGCGTTTCACGGTGAAACCGAAGACGGTGAGCGTGTGTTCGTCCGCATCCCTTCCTTTGAAATGATTCCACCCTCTTCTAATATTTAATGAGAATAACAGATTTAAATTCCGGCCGCGAAATTGGAGCAAATTGCATGCTCGCTGAGTTTGGAGGACTCCGCTTCGTCATCGATTGCGGAATGCATCCCAAGCACGCCGGCAAACAAGCGCTACCGCGTCTCGACCTCATCACCGGAAATGTGGATGGCGTCATCCTCACCCACTGTCACTTGGATCACTTGGGCGCGTTACCACTCTTGGTCCGCCAACACCCTGGCACGCGCGTATTCACTTCAGGTGCATCAGCACTTTTTGCGCGAAGATTACTCGCTAATTCTGTGCAAGTAATGAAAAGGCAGCGGGAAGAAACGGGCAATGTGGATCTACCACTTTACGTCGAACAAGATATTGAACGCGTTGAACATGCTCTCACCGCAGTACCCATCGCCAACCCCAGAAAAATTGGACAAGGCGGGGAAGAAATCACTCTTACCTTCCATCTTGCTGGTCACGTGGCAGGTGCCGTGGGACTGATGATTGAACACCGCAAGAAACGACACTTCTTCACTGGCGATGTTCACTTTCAAGCGCAACGCACCGTGGCTGGCGCCCAATTTCCACGTCAGCCCGTAGATACTCTGGTCATGGAATGTACACGCGGTGCCACTCCCACTATGGCTGGAATTACTCGCGGCAAAGAAGAAGCGCGTTTAATCCGATCGATTAATCGTGTGGTCGATCAGGGTGGTTCCGTCCTTCTACCCGCATTTGCTTTCGGTCGTATGCAGGAAATATTAAAATTATTAGATGAAAGCGCCGCGGACGGAAATTTAGTTGATGTCCCTATTTACTGTTCAGGTCTGGGCATGGACCTCTGTGGCTACCTCGAAGAAGCGAGTAAGAAAACCAAACAGGTTAATTTCAGCCAGAAAGTTTTACGCGACCTGGGCGTTCAATCTCTATCCCGTCGCTATGTCCAACCCGGTAAAAATTTACCCGTCCAAGGAATTTACGTTCTCTCGAGTGGTATGTTAGTGGAAAATACTCCCGCCTGGCGCGTAGCTGCTAATATTTTAGATACTAAAGAAAATGCCGTCTTCTTTGTGGGTTATTGCGATCCTGACACCCCAGGCGGCGAACTGATTGGGATGAAGTCGGGCGCAGAATTTAAATTTAAAGGCCTCGATCATACCTCTATTTTAAAAGCCGAAGTCGAACGTTTTCACCTAAGTGGCCACGCTGACCGAGAAGAATTAATTGATTTTGCAAAATCTCTTAGCCCAAAGGATATTATTCTCACGCACGGCGATCCACCCGCCCGCACTTGGATGAAAGAGACTCTGACAAAATTATTACCCGGCACACGGATTCATGATCCCGAGCCTGGCGTAGCGATTGATCTGTGAGCACCAACCTCGAAACTGTTTCCGACTGGCGTGATTTTTTTATCACGCGCGGACCTCGTATGTCCGCCGAAGCTTTTTTACTTAAACTCGGTTCACTCAGCACTCAGGAGCAACGTTTCGCTTTAACGGGTTTACCGGACGCTAAAAGTTTAACCCAACGTTTTGAAAATGCATGGACACAGAAAGATGATAGCCTCGGCGGCGTACCTTTCCTCACTAAAGATTTATTTTTCCGAGCCGGACAACCCACCTTCGCGGGGTCGACTTTTCTACCTGAAGAAATTGGTATTCCGCGTACCTCTTCATCCCTCCCCTCAGCCTTTCAAAAAGACGCCGGAGCGGTCGAATGTGGACACACCCAACTCAACGAGTTTGCCTATGGTCTAAGCGGTGAAAACCCACATTACGGCGACTGCCAACATCCCACCCACTCCGATTTACTTTCGGGCGGGTCGAGTTCGGGTTCCGCTTGGGCTGTAGCAAAAAAAATTGTGCCCTTTGCCCTCGCCACAGATACCGCGGGATCGATTCGCGTGCCTTGCGGATACTGCGGTGTGTGGGGTTTACGTCTAACGCCCGATATTAGTCCAGTCGGAGATATTTTTCCTCTTTCTCCAGGCTATGATACTCAAGGGTGGATGACGCATAACCCTGCTGATCTTATTACGGTATCCAAAGCCGTCTTAGGAAAATCGCCGACACTGGGTAAAGGACTTTGGGTTGGCGATTTGGGTCTAGGTATGGACTCCTCCATCTTAAACACTTTGCAAAATTTCCTACGTCCACTTGGCGTCATTGAAGATAAATCGGCGACCGAACTACTGCGCATCAATTGCAATAAAGCGCATCACTATTTTCCGGTGCTCGGGGGAGCTGCTGCAGCTCGCGTTCACGCCGCCTGGTTAAATCAGCGAAAAAATTCTTATGACCCCGTGGTCTGGGAAAGATTAAACTTAGCGAGCAAACGTACCGCCGAGGAAGTTCGTGAAGCAGAAATTTATCGCCTCAAGATTACCGACACCTTCCGCACCCTCTTTAAACAATATAGTTTCATTGCCATGCCGTGCACATTTGGTCCGGCCGTAGCAAAAAAAGATCTAACCGCTCAACATCGTGAACGTCTGCTGGCGTTAAATGCACCCGCAACCTTAGCGGGCCTACCCGCACTTGCTGCACCCGTAAAGTTAGAGAGCGGATTAACGGCGGGCGTGCAATTCCTGTTCTCCGACATGACTCATTTCGGGTGGGAAGAGTTATTAACTCAGCTGTCTTAAAGACGTTTCTTCCGTAAGTGGGCGGGAGGCTGACCCAAGCCCTCGCGATATTTAGCCACCGTACGACGTGCAATTTTTATCCCACGCTTTTTAAGTTCGGTCGTAATCGCTTCGTCGGCTAAAGGTGCTGCTGGATTTTCTCGTGCTAAAATATCTGCAATAATTTCCTGCACCCCTTCTTGGGCTACCGTGCCACCACCCTCGGTCGAAACACCTGAGGTAAAGAACCAACGAAACTCTTTTAATCCATGGGGTGTACGCATCCATTTATTCGCTGCGGCTCGACCCACGGTAGTTTCATGAACCCCCATCTCTTTAGCGACATCCGTCATTGTTAGAGGCCTTAATTGCGACTGACCATGTTCAAAAAAGTCAGCTTGGCGTTCTAAAATAATATGCGCCAGCCGATCCACCGTGCGTTGACGTTCCTCAATCGCCCCAATCAAAAACTTCCCTTGGCGCATTCTTTCTAAAATATAATTGCGCTCTTTTTCACTCAGTGAATTACCGGCCAACATATCTTTATAAGCAGGCACCAAACGCAATTTAGGCACATGGCGATCATCTAAAGTAATTTTCCATTTTCCGTCATCATCTTTTTCGACCACGGCATCGGCTGTAATCGTGCGATTTTCATCTTTTTGAAAACGTCGAGCCGGTACGGTTTCTAATTTACCTAATTCTTCTAATCCCTCGCGCACTTGATCGGGTTCGAGATTTAAAAGCCGGCCACATTCTTCGAGTCGACGCGCCATCAAGGGCTCCCAACAATCCGCCACGAGTTTAGCAGCATAAGATAGACCGCGGCGACGGTGACGCAGTTGTGCCAGGAAACATTCGCGTAAATCGCGCGCCCCAATTCCAATCGGATCAAAACCTAGCAATAAAGTATGCGCGGCCACAACCGCTTCATAACTTTGGCCGGAACGCAGCGCGAGGTTCGAGAGATCCTCATCCAGGAATCCACGATCATCGAGTGAGAGAATTAAAAGTTTAAGGGCTTCTTGAATTTCGGGATCATCCGATGCCGTACGCGCTTGTTCGGCGAGGTGCTCCGAGAGTGATGACTCAGCTGTGGCCGATTCAAACATGTGTTGGCGACGCTCTTCATCTTCCTGAGAGTAGCCCTGCGAACGCATCTCTTCGTAATAACTTTCGTCCCAATCATCCTTCATCCGTCGTAAAGCGTCAAAATCGTCATCACCCAATTTAAGTTCACGCGGTGAATCGTCTTCGCCCTCTGCCTCGCCGGCGGAGGGACCAGATTCGGTTCCAGCTGGCTCAACTTCTTCAATCAGAGGATTCGCTGCTAATTCATCTGAAATTTCGCTCAATAATTCAGCCGCAGGTACTTGTAAAATTCTCAAAGACTGACGCAGCTGCGGGGTCAAAATAAGACCCTGCACCTGTTTTTGAGATTGGTTCATGCCCTGATTGGCCATGCCCAAAGTCATAAAGGGTTATGAGCGAATTTGCAAAGACGAAGCATCGCCAATCGGCTTGCCTAAGCGTACCCCACCGCCAACCTTGGCTAGACCTTATTTTTACAGCATCTACGCACCTTATGCGTCAATTTACTCTCTACATCGACAACGAAGTTCGCGGCCCTCACACCGAGATCGAAATTCAAGAACTTATCAACCTCGGTACCGTTACCGCCGACACCCCGTGTATGCCTGAAGGAGCCACCGAGTGGCTACCCGCATCACAGTTCTTCACCTTTGCCGCTAAAATAAAATTAGGTAAGAGGTTAGAGGCCAAGGAAGAAGAACTCGCCCTCGAGGCCAATCGCCTCAACCCGGATGACCGTAGAAAATTAATGATGTACGGCTTAGCTGACGCCGCCACGGTCGATCAAGTCAATCAAACTCAAGCCACCACCATTCTCGCTGAGCACGAAAATCATTTAAACCAGATTAATAAGAGAAATAAAATTATCGTGGGAAGCCTTTTTGTTCTCACGCTCTTATCCACCCTGTTATTCGGACTTTTCACCGATTTTGGCGGAGCTTTGGTTGGTAATATAGTCGGTCAATTTATTAAAGATGACCCCAAGTCGCCCGACTCGATGCGTCGTTTTTCCAATGAAACTAAGCGCTTCCAAGAACTTCGCACGGAGAGTCAGAATGTTGTCTTTAGCAAACCCACAGGCGGACAGACCATTCAGCCCGTCTTGAATACCCGCCTAAAAATTCCCGCTAGCACAGGCTATAAAGTCAGCGGGAAGATTGATTTAAAACCTTTGAACGAAATGCTTAAACGTTGGGGTATTAAGCCCGACTCCGAAATTAAACTGTATTTATTGTCGACCGAAACTCCTGCCGAAATATCACAAAAAGTCACCGACCAGTCAGCCGTTCTTGAAACCATTTTAGCACCCGTCGCCGACGTAGCTACGCTCGAAAAAATCAAATCAGATTTAAGCAGCACATTCCCAGTCGAAACTACCATTACTGAATCAGCAGCTCTACAAAATGAACTAAAATACCTCAAGTTGAATGAAATTAAGGATAACATTGAACGCGTTGAATATGCTGCCCGTGAAGCGGCTAGAGTGGCCCAAGAAAATGAATCCAAGGGTGGACCTCTGGCCGAAGATGCGAAAATTCGTCGCCAGTGGGGAAATAATCTTCGTGCCTATGCTGGTAAATTACGTGACCTTGAAAATCGCCATCGAATTTGGTACAATACCAGCAACCGAAAAAAAGTATGGAGTGAATTTAATAGCGGGCCTGGATCCGAAATAGCGGCTTGGGTTTTAAGCACAGAAGCAAAACTTATTCCAGTCAATGAAGGTGGTGAATTCACCATTCCCGAATGTGCTAATCTTGACAAAAATACAGCGGCAAACTGCTTAATGGTCAGCACCCGAATCAATGGTGATAGCGTTTTTCTGGCCTGGGGTTCAAAGTTTTTAGCGAGCCAAGAAATTCAATCGACCCAAATTCCACGCGAAGTCTTTTTAGCGCGCGAAGAATATAAGGTCACTACTCACACCGTAACCGGAAATCGTCCACTCGTCATTCGCTATCGCGTCGGTGACCGCGAACTTTCTATTCGTCGCAATTCACCCCAGTGGTACTTCCTGAATGTAGCCCGCGAAAAAGATTCCGATTCACTCGTAGTTTTAGTGAGTGCGGAACTCCAAGAGAAATATCCTGTCGGGAGTGTCGTTCCTTATTCTGTACTTTTAGACCTGGAACTATTCCCTCGCCCAGCTGAATCCATCACGCCCTCACCCTTTACAGCTGCCGAATAATTTTTACCCCCATGCGTTACCTCATACTCCTCCTCAGTCTTTTCAGCATCACCCTCCCTACGGTAGCTGAAGAAAAAGCTAAGCCTGTAATCGCCCTCATTCCCAAAGGATCCGCCCACGTCTTTTGGAAGTCCGTTGAAGCCGGTGCCCTCAAAGCCGGTGAAGACCTAGGCGTACAAGTTCTTTGGTCAGCACCTGAACGCGAAGACGATCGTCGCCAACAAATGGGTATGGTTGATGCGATGATTATTCGTAAGGTCGACGTACTTTGCCTCGCTCCACTCGACGGAGTAGCGCTTCGCGAAAAAGCGGAAAAAGCAACCAAGGCCAATATCCCTGTGATTATTTTCGACTCACCTTTGAGCAAAGCCGAAGGCGTAAGCATTAGTTACGTCGGCACCGATAATTACGCCGCTGGCAAACGCGGTGCTGAAGGACTCGCTAAAATCCTTGGCGGTAAAGGTCGCGTCCTCATGTTGCGCTACAACGCTGGCTCAAGCTCGACCGAAGCCCGTGAAGAAGGTTTCTCTGCTGGCATCAAAGCATTTCCTGATATCAAAGTAATCAGCGACGAACAATACGCCGGTGCGACCGTCGCCATGGCGGTGGATAAATCCAAGGGCCTTCTCCTACGTTTTTCAGGCGACCAAGCTCCTGATGGTATTTTCTGCTCTAACCAAAGCACCACCTACGGAATGCTCACCGCCCTCAAACAAAGCAAACTCGCTGGTAAAGTTAAGTTCGTAGGATTCGATCCAACCGCTTCGTTAATTAAATCACTTAAACAAGGCGAGTTAAGCGCCATCGTTTCTCAAGATCCTTACCGCATGGGCTACCTTACGGTTAAAGCAGCGGCCGATAAGATTGCTGGAAAATCCATCGAGAAGAATATTGATACCGGCGTCTCCTTCGTCACCAACGAGAATGTAGACACTCCTGAAATTCAGGCTGTGATTAAACCACAACTGGGTAACGACTAAGTTTGGATAGCAGTAATTCCATTCGCCTCGAGATGCGGGGCATTAAAAAAGCTTTCGGCGCACAAATAGCCCTAGCGGGGGTTTCATTGAAACTAGCCGCTGGCGAAGTCCACGCTCTCGTCGGTGAAAACGGCGCTGGCAAAAGCACCTTGATGAAAATTCTCTCAGGAGCGTACCAGCCCGATAGCGGAGAAATGTGGGTCGACGGAAAACCTTACGCACCCGCTAATCCATCCGAAGCGCGTCGTCGCGGCGTCGGCATGATTTACCAAGAGCTTTCCATCGCACCTCACCTCAGCATTGCCGAAAATATCTTCCTCGGAATCGAACCACGTAACGGACTGCTCATCGATCACGCTAAGATGCGTGCTGAAGCTAATAAAACATTATCAAGCCTCGGTCATGGTAATATCGACGTCAACGAACCCGCTGGAGAATTATCCGTCAGCCAACAGCAGATTGTCGAAATTGCCCGTGCGTTATCCATGGGCTGTAAAATCATCGTATTCGATGAGCCCACCAGTTCTTTAGCACAGGCCGATGTGGAACGTTTATTCGACTTAATTGATACCTTAGCGAAACGCGGACTGAGTATTATTTATATTTCACACTTCCTCGAGGAGGTTCGCCGCCTCAGCACTCGACTGACTATTCTACGTGATGGTGCATCCGTCGCGGTGCATGAAACAAAGTCGATTGATGATGCAAAAATCGTTGCCGAAATGGTCGGCCGTGAAGTCAAAGACCTTTACCCCCGTAGCCAACGAACCATCGGGCCTGTTTTATTAGAAGCAACTATTCCCGGCAGCGGTAAACTTACCTTACGTCGCGGTGAAGTAGTCGGACTGTGCGGATTAGTCGGAGCCGGCCGCACCGAATTTTTGCGAGCCATCTTTGGTCTCGATACCATCGACGGAAAAAATGTTTTGGTTAACGGTACCCAAAAAACTTCCGACCCTCGCAGTAATTGGCAGGCCCATTTGGGATTTGTCAGCGAGAACCGCAAAGAAGAAGGCCTCGCACTCGATTTAAGCATTGGCGACAACGTCTGCCTCCCTGCTCTATCTAAATTAGGTAATAGCGGATTCATTTCACCCGGCCAGCGAAGCCTACATACTGCACGTTGGATTTCTGATTTTGGTATTCGCTGCCAAGGACCCGACCAACCGATTGGAAATCTTTCCGGCGGTAATCAACAAAAAGCCGCCATCGCGCGCTTGCTTGAAGCTGATTGCGATATTCTCTTACTCGATGAACCCACCCGCGGAATCGACATCGCGGCGAAAGCCAAAATTTACGAAGTCATTAACCGCTTGGTCACTGACTCCAAAAATCCGAAAGCCGTTTTAATGGTCAGCAGTTACCTACCTGAACTTCTCGGCGTCTGCGATCGCATCGCTACCGTCTGTCGCGGCGAATTAAGCGAAGCCGTCCCCGTTTCAGAAACTAATTCTGAAAAACTCATGCGCGCCGCTACCGGAAACTAATATTTATTTTATGAGCAATACCACTTCTACGAAAAAAATTCTCAACTCGCTCGGGACATTTATCGCACTCGTCGCTATCTGGGGTTTATTTTTCAGCCTCGGTAATCGCGCCATCGGTTCCGCCGAAGGCATCGAATCCATCGTCCAACAAACCGTGGTGATTGGTATCGCCGCGATTGGTATGACTTTTATCATTATCTCCGCCGGCATTGATTTATCGATTGGTTCAGCCATCGCACTCTGCTCCGTCGTAGGTGCTAAATTGGCCGTCTCCGGAAATAATCCTTTTGTTACAGTAATCGTCACATTACTGAGCGGACTGCTCATTGGTTTATTCATCGGACTCCTCGTCGTTCGGGCAAAACTCATTCCATTTATCACCACCCTTGGAACTCTGCTTATTCTTCGCGGACTGGCCTTAGCCTTGGCCAACTCACAACCCATCAACGCACAAGATGCCAATTGGTTAAGATTTTGGCTGAACAGTCTGCCCGATGATATGAAATTCTTAATCATTCCTCCAGGTGGTTGGTTAATGATCGCACTCGCCCTCGTCGCGACAGGAGTTTTACGATTCACCGTCTTCGGACGCCATGTATTCGCCGTGGGATCCAATGAAAATACCGCCCGCCTCTGTGGTGTCGCCGTCGACCGCACCAAA
>JBAXIK010000030.1:0-16134 GCA_037138415.1 Opitutia bacterium
GATTGATGATGTGCAAGTGGCGCCGGAAAATATTGATCGTACGAAGGCTTGGACGATTGAGACTAATACAGTTATTTTCCTGTCGATTCTGGAAAATCTTTGTAACGGAAAACTGCAAGGCATCCTCCCTCTCACGCGTCGACATTTACGACAAATTTTAGCCTTTGGAAAAGACCTTACCATTTTCCGGATGGCGAATGCACCGGAGACACCGATGGAATGGAATGGTAATCAACTCGCAGGCGTTCATGAATATCTGGATGACCCTAATCCCACTCCGCAAACAACGGCCAGTGGAGAAGAGTTAGATGACGAGAAGGAAGAAATTCGGGCGCAGGATCGTGGCAGTGAAGATACGACTTGGGTAGACGGATCCATGAAATGGTTACGTATTCGACTACCACAAAAAGCCGGTGGAACCGTAGCCGAATTACGTGAAGTTTTACAACGTAACGGATTTATTCTCGAAACCAGTACACGAGAGTGGAGATTGGGCGGCACGATTCAGGTTCTTAATTTCTTAGCCCGACATCATAAAATTCTTTGCGAAGATAACCACGCGTACTTTACACATAATTTATCGCACTCGCTGCGCAATGTGCAGTTAGCCAAAGCAAAATGTGCAGCTGCTGAAGACACCGAAGGCTATCGTTTTGCTATCGGCATTGATCCTGAGGGCAAAACGCCAAAAGTAGTTCAAGAAGCCTTAGCTAGTGGCAGAATGTTCTTCTATACTGACCGCGGACCTCGTCTGATTACGCCTGAATTACTTGAGTCGATTCGCAATGCCCAGCGTCGCATCACTGGCGAATCCAAGCGCGATGTAGACTTGGATATGAATTTAAAAATCGGCTTTGCGGACTTAGCGAGTGTCGATGCGATTGCCGAAGAATTACAAGCCGCCTTTGCCCCTCCTGAGACTTGGACGAAACGTTCGGATGCCATTCGTAATCTTTCAAAATTACAGCCCGCACCGATTCGTGAAGACCTCGACCAGATGTTACGCATCTATCAAAAGTTGGGCGTGGCGTGGTTATGGCACTTACACCGCAATAATTTAGGAGGGCTACTCGCTGACGAAATGGGTCTCGGTAAAACCGTACAGGCCCTCGCGTTCATGGAAGTTGTGCGCCGAGAACGTCCTGCTGATGGACCCTGTGTCGTAATCTGTCCAGCCTCATTGGTTGAAAACTGGCGACGTGAAGCGCGTAGATTTACGCCGAGCATGAAAGTTTTACCGCACCACGGACAGTTCCGTGAGTCGTCGCCCGAATTCTTAAAGCGTTACGATTTAGTCATTACATCGTACGGCACTTTAGCTCGTGATATCGGCTCTTTCTCGATGGTTAATTGGGGCGTAGCCATTTGCGACGAAGGACAAAATATTAAAAATCCACGGGCCCAGTCGACCAAGGCCGTCAAACAACTGATTGCTAAAGGTCGTTACATTTTAACCGGTACCCCGGTAGAAAACTCGCTCGAAGATCTTCGCTCTCTCTTTGGCTATCTCATGCCGGGCTACTTACCTAAGGTGGAGGAACGGGTAGCGATTGATGACCGTAAATGGCACGACGATAGATTATTACAAATGGCAGCGCCGTATTTATTACGTCGTTCGAAGGTCGCAGTGGCTCCAGAGTTACCGGCGAAGATTGAACAAATAATTTACTGCGACTTCGAAGACAATCAGAAGAAGTTCTATGATGATATGCAGGAAAATACGCGTAAGGAAATTTTCGAAATGGAAATGAGCGGCGCTAAGGAAGCCAGCATTCGTATGGCAGCGTTTAATCAATTACTTCGCCTCCGCCAGATTTGTGCCGACCCGCGTATTCTGGATCCTAAAATGGATGAAGCCGATTCAGCCAAACTGCAGGCCTTCCTCGAATTATTGGAAGAGTCCAAAGATGCTAATCACCGCATGTTGGTCTTCTCCACTTTCGTATCGGCGCTTAAAATTCTCAGGAAAGCACTCGAAGAAAGAGGCATCAAATATTGCTACCTCGATGGTTCAACGACTGATCGACAATCGGTTTGCGATAAATTTAACGGTTCGCCCGATATTCCGGTTATGCTCATGTCGCTTAAGGCAGGTGGAACTGGGCTTAATCTCACTGGGGCGGATACGGTGGTTCACTTCGACCCCTGGTGGAATCCAGCGGCAGAAGCTCAGGCTACTGACCGAGCACACCGCATTGGACAAACACGTACGGTCACCAGCATTAAATTAATTGCGACCGGTACGATTGAAGAACGTGTGATGGATTTACAGAAATCGAAGTCGGAAATGTTACGCAAACTCTTGAGCGAATCAGACTCAGTCTCCTCAGCCATCAGCTTAGATGACATCAAAGCGCTACTCACTGTCTAATCATGCTTTCCTCTCTCATCCGTAGAAAAAAAGAGCGTAGCGAGATGACTTTTCTCGAGCACGTAGAGGATTTACGAGTTTCAGTCATTCGTGTCTTGGCGGTATTTATGGTGGGGATGATTGCGGCACTCATTTATTATCAGCAAATTCCGCATCTCTTAAGTATGCCTTTAAATTGGGCCAAGAACCCAGAAACCTCGCCTCTACACTTTATTATGGGTCATAGTGATGACTCATTAAAATCTCTCGGTGATCTCAAAGAATTCACCTTCATGGGCGTGTGGTCGGTTTTAATGTACGCCGCATTTTCAGCAGGCGTGGCGGTGGCCTCGCCAGTTTTTCTTTATGAAACGGCACGTTTCGTTGGGCCTGCGCTAACGGCGAAAGAGAAAAAAGCATTGATTCCCTTTTGTATCGCAGCCTTTTTCCTTTTCTTGGCTGGTGCGGCACTGGCGTTTTTCTGGCTTACTCCTGTTTCGATTCAAGTCTGGCATCACTTTGCAACCGGCATGGGTATGGAAGTCATTTGGAAGGCCTCAGACTATTTTGGTCTCGTGACCATGATGAGTTTAATCACGGGAATCACCTTTCAGTTTCCGCTGGCGCTGATTATTTTAATGTGGACGGAAGTTATTCGTCCAAAAACCCTGCTCAAACATTGGCGCGGGATGCTGTTTGGTATCGTCCTAGTTGTGGGAATACTCACGCCGATTGGAGATGTCATTTCATTGGCCATTCTCACCAGCATACTTTTTAGTTTCTATCTCATTGCGATCGGTGTCGGCAGCGTGCTCGTTCGTCGCAAGCGAGTAGCACGTGGCGACACACCGTATCCTGAAGAAGATGAACCGCTAGATTTAGACGAAGAGGAAGATGATGATGTTAGTGAAAAAAATGTCAAAAGGCCTGATTCTAAGCCAAAATCAGCCCCACCATCGACCGATGGTGATATCAGTTCCTTAGACTAATCTAGAGGTCTCTTAAAATTATTCCCTAGACTCAACCTAGCACTTGCCAGCGTTGCAAGGCTGGGACACTTTGCCAAAGTGAATATCGACCTCCATGCAGGATTTGAGGCCCACTTCGCGGCGCTTAAAATTTTTCTTAATGAACAAGAAAGCTGCTTCGAGCCCGAGGTACACCCCTTACTTCGTGGAGTTTTAGCACACCCAGGAAAAAGATTACGTCCTCTTCTAGCTTTTGGTTCCGGTGCTGGAGTGGGTCCACATGCTTCACTCATTAAAGGTGCGGCGATTGTGGAGCTGGTGCATTTAGCCACCTTAATTCACGACGATGTGTTGGACGGAGCCGATAAAAGACATGGGGCAGATACTCCTAATCAAACTTATGGAGCTCACGCCGCAGTGTTATTTGGTGATGCACTTTTTGCTCACGCTCTGGTCTTAGCCAGTGAACACAGCACCTCAGAAATTTGTTCAATTGTGGCACAGGCATCGCGCGATGTTTGTTCAGGCGAAGTCTGCCAAACTTTTGCGCGGGGCAATACGGCATTAACATTGGAAGAGTACCATAAGCAAATCCGCATGAAAACGGCGGTATTATTCGAAGCCTCCTGTCGCGTCGGTGCCCTTTTAGCGGGCCATCCCAGTGAACATATTGAAGCCTGTGCGCAGTTTGGATCTCACCTCGGTATAGCCTATCAAATCTACGACGACTTTGTTGATTTATTACAAGACGACAAACGTGCGGGTAAAACTTTAGGTACTGATGCAGCGAGTGGAAAACTCACCTTGCCGATGATTTTAGAACGCAATCGTCGGGGAGGCGATCCCGCTGGAGAGCTCCGTGTGGGTGCAGATCCACGAAAAGTAATTTCCTCGGAAACTTGGAGGGAGTGCCTCCGGGTTCTCGATGGAGAAATTGCACAGGCCGAACAAGCCCTCGGGCCCATCGCCGGTTCACCATCGCCAATTTATCTTCTTCGACTGACTGAGTATTTAAAATTCAGTGCGGCGAAACTTGCGCCCACAAAATGAAATTATTTTTAACCACGTACTACGAAAGAGTCGCGTTGGCGTTCGTTCTGAGTAGTTGGATGGTTTGTGTACTTTTATTGGCGATTTGGCGCGCGCTCTGAAGTCGCAGAAAAATACCGCTGCGCGTTAAAGCCGCGAGCCGTGAGAGCCTCTCTAAGTTGAGTGAGATTAACGGTATCACCTGTTTTAATTTTTGAAGAGGCGTACCAACCCGCAGGCATTTCGATACAGAAGCGAATGTGTGATGATTGTGAGGACACCTCGGTAAGATCTTCCGCTTTCATCGTTCTGATTTCTGCAATGACTCCATCGGCCTGCACGAAGGCGATATCCAAGTCTAATAGAGTATCCTTCATCCAGAATCTCATCACCTGATCAGCCTCATACATAAAAATCATGCCCGTATCGGCTGGTAATTTTTCAACGCCCATCAGTCCACGACTCTTTTCGAGGTCTGTACCAGCTAACTTGAGATGCGTTACTTTACTTCCTTGTTGAATATTAAAAACGGTATCGATGCCTGCCTCTTGAATAACTTTATTAGCGGATGGCCTGGTGGGCTGATCGCAGGAACTAAACGCCAAGGTCAGAGCGATTAAAGCAATTCGATGCATGCGTAAGATTTTCCTAGGGTTGCGCTATTGGCAAGAGTGGCTTGAAATATGTTTATGGCAGATGACCGCCAAGCCCACTGGCTCAATCCACAAACCGCGCTCAATTATGCAAGAGCGGCGGTGCAGGTGGGCCTCTGGGCATCGGAGCGAATTTTAATCAATCAGACCTTTCCGAATAAATCGGCAAAGATTCTAGAACTCGGGTGCGGTGGAGGTCGGGTCGGATTGGGCCTAGCGAAAGAGGGCTATAATAACCTGACTGTTACCGATTTTTCTCCTGTGATGGTCGATATCACCCGAGGTGTTTTTACCGAAGCGGGTATGGCCCAATCGGCCACCATCGAAATCGCTAATGCCTGTCGATTAGCCTATGCTGACCGGTCGTGGGATGGCGTGGTCTTTGCGTTTAATGGACTCATGTGCCTAAGAGGTCGAGCTGACCGCCTAGAGGCACTGGCAGAGATTTATCGGGTACTTAAACCGGGTGGGAAGTTTCTTTTCACCGCCAACGATCGTGAGAAAGGCGAGCATTCGGACCTATGGAAAAATGAAGCTGTTCTACCGGGATGTCAGAATGGCGACCGATGGCATGAAACCGATTCAACGCCAGTATTTATGCATAGCAGCACGGAGAGTGAAACCCGTCAGGAGCTCGTGAATGCAGGATTTAAAATCATCCAAAACCCACTTCGATCAGAAGTAGCTTTAGAAAATTCTAGCGTTAAAAACTTTGCGGGCGAAACCCGCTTTTATATCGCAGAACGTCGGTGATTACTCGCTACGGCGACCCATGAAGAATTGGATCACGTAAAAGAGTAAGGTTACGAAGGCTGAGAATAAAATAAAGGCAGCCATCACATAATCATCGGTGCTGCAGTTATTCTTAATCACGTGGGTCTGGTAAAGGATGACCGTAGCCATAAGGAGAATCATCGCTAAGGCGAACCAAGTGCCAGGGTTGATACCCATAATGCTGAACATAATCACAGCGCCGATTGCACAAATGGAACCAATCACAATGACGATACGTAAGAACGAGAAATCTACTTGAGTGAATTGAACAGCGAGAGTGAGACCTAAAACCAGGGCACCCGTGAGAGCACAAGCCGGGATGAGAATTTCTTCTGGATTCCCCTTGGTGTAAATTGAAACCATATAAATTAAGGGGATAAAAATAATCGCCTCTAATAAAACATAGAGTCCAAGGCCTGCGTATTGAGACTCACGTGACGCACCATTAGCGGCCAGTTTTTGGGCATAATAAGTGCCTCCCCAAAATGCCAACATGACTATAATCCAAGAAAACCCACCGAGAGATTGGGACATTGAAATCAGCCCACGCATGAACGTCTCAGCGATTCCAGACTTAAAGAATACATACAGCAGGCTCGCAAAGCCAGCAAAGGCTAAGGCGACAAGACCGTAGGTTTTACGGTAGAATTGAGCAGCGTCAGAGGGGTCAGCTTGTGCGACAAGTCGTGAGGTGTTTTCCATAGTCTCCATTTTATCTGTTTTTGGGGACAGTCAAGCCTCACACGATTTTACCACAAACCCCTACCCTTTCTGTGGAGCATAATGCCCAAGTTGTCACGGTTGCTTAGCACAAATAAACGCATGAAATAAGCACCAGATTATGAAAAACTCTCTAAAAGACAACTTGAAGAAAAAGCCCAGAGACTCAGCCCCACCTCCGCTCCCGGCGGCTGATTTACGTAAGACGATTCTCATTGTCGAAGATCAAGCGGCCATTCGTGAGATGATTACGGAGGTTCTCAAGTCGTACAATCAGTTCAAAATCGTAGGTACTGCAGCCGAGGGGCAAGCGGCGGTGGAATTAGCATTACGGTTGAGACCCGACGTTTTGTTGCTCGATGTATTAATGCCCGGTTTAAGCGGTATCGAAGTTTTACGACGATTAAATAAATCGATTCCCCGAATGCGCGTGGTGGTGTTTTCGGCGAAACAGGAACCACAAATTATTCGCGGACTAATCCAAGAAGGCATGCATGGGTTCGTTAATAAAAATTCATCGCTCTCCGAACTTCGACAGGCACTCGAAAAAGTTTCGCAAGGCGAGAACTGGTACAACGACACCTTCAGTCAGACCGTTCGCGAGGCACTCGCTAAACCTAATTCACATGCTGATTCCATGATCGAATTACTGACGCCGCGTGAACGAGAAATCACGGTGCTCATTGCCCGGAGTCATAGCAGTAAAGAAGTGGCGAGCCAACTGAGCATTAGCCTGAAAACATCAGAGAACCATCGCGCTAACTTAATGCGCAAACTGGGGGTCCATGATGTTGCGGGTTTGGTGCGGTTTGCCGTCCGACATGGCCTAGTCGACCCATCCATCGACCCCTAATGTCAATAGGGTAAACACCCCATATACTTTAAGTTTTATTTTCGCTCTAAACCACTAGTTTTAATCTCAATGATGCCACAAAGTATTGTTATCCCGCGTAATCCATCGGTGATGATTATAGAAGATCAGACGGTCGTCAGAGAAATGCTTATGCACATCATTGAAGATAAATTAAATTATGCGGTCGTGGCTACGGCTTCGACGGGCAAAGAAGGAGTAGAATTAGCGCTACAGCATCAGCCCGATATTCTTATTCTAGATATTAAATTACCCGATATCAGTGGAGTGGAAGTTTTGTATCGTTTGAAGAACACCTACCCCGAAATTAAAATTTTAGTTTTTTCAGGAAAAATTGAGGGGAAAATTGCGCGGTGCTTAGTGCGCGATGGGGTACGAGGTTTCGTCAGTAAAAACGAAAATATCGGCCGGTTAAAAACCGCCCTAGAAATTATCGCCCAAGGAGAAACTTGTTTTAGTAATGAGTTTAATGACGCACTCATTACGGCGCTGAAAAACCCAGAAGTGACCGTGGATCAGATGGCGATGATGTTAACAGACAGAGAGCGTGAGGTGGCGGTGATGATTGCGAAGAGCTTTTCCAGCAAAGAAGTCGCTGTGGAGCTTAACATAAGTGTCAAAACGGCTCAAAACCACCGCACTAACCTGATGAGAAAGCTTAATGTTCATGATTCGGCGGGGGTGATAAGATTTGTTATTCGTCAAGGGTTGTATGACCCCTGCGAAGGACTCTAAGGTTGCGGGGTGAAACTACCCCGTCGTCATTTTATCGCCCTCAGTGGCACTGCTCTACTCGGTGCAGCTCTGCGAGCACAGTCGGACAACTCTCCGGAAAGTTTTGATGTCTGTGTTTACAGTGCAACGGCATCGGGGATCGCCGCGGCGATATCGGTCGCGGAACAAGGTTTTAGCGTCGTGATTGTCGAACCCAGCCGATGGCTCGGTGGCATGAGTGGGGGCGGACTTCACCGCATCGACTGGGGTACCAAAGCGAGCGTCGGCGGACTCGCGTTAAAATTACTCATTGATGACGACAACGTCGCGATGCGAAAACTTTACACAAAGTTATGTTCGGAAAAAAATATTAAAGTGATTTACGAGCATCGCTTAAATAAAGTCGTCAAAGAAAACACCCGCATCCAATCCATCACTTTAGATTTAGCTCCGCCCGATTCTTTAGGCGTACCCGCTGCCCAAGCGAAACAAGTTGAATCTCGTCGCATTGCCGCCCGTGTGTTTATCGATAGTAGTTACGAAGGTGATTTAATGGCTCAGGCCGGGGTTTCGCATACCCACGGACGCGAAAGCCAAGATACCTACAATGAATCCTTCGCGGGTGAGCGCCCTGCCCTCGTTACCTACGATATTGACCCCTATAACACGCCTGGAAAGCCCTCCAGCGGGCTTTTACCACTACTCCAGGACTACCAGCCAAAAGGCACTGGAAAAGCTGATAAACTGACCATGGCGTACTGTTTTAGATGGAAGCTCAGCCGCCAGCCAGACCGCATTCCTTTTACCTTACCTGAAAATTACGATCCGCGCCAATACGAGATTTTCCGTCGGGCATTTAAAAATAATATTAAAATTAATGTCGGGCTAAAAATGCGTCATCCTGGAAAATTAGAAGACTATCCGGGGGGTGGCGTCTTTAACGAAAACTCCAGTCGATCGCTCTGGGCGCAATCGGTAGCGGGATCGAATCAGGATTATCCGACAGGTGATTGGGCGACGCGTTCAAAAATTTGGAAGTTCCATCAAGATTTCATTCGTGGGATGTATCAGTTTCTACGTACGGATGAATCCGTTCCAGAAATTTATAAAAAGTTGGCTAACGAAAGTGGACTTACTCCGGGAGTTTTTGATGAGACGGGAGGCTGGCCACATCAACTCTATGTTCGTGAAGCGCGACGTATGCAGTCGACTTATGTCATCACCCAAAAAGATTTAGAAGGTCGGGTTGGCTCTATCACCGATTCAATCGGTCTGGCTTCTTACGGTATCGATGATTGGCCCTACGCTACGTATGCTGACCAAGGAAAGATTTCTATTGGGGGCGGTGAATTCAGTATTCTTAAGCCTAACCCAGAATTTGATGGTGTTTATGCACTACCCTATCGTGCAATTGTTCCTAAAATCGAGGAATGTACCAATCTGATCGTGCCCGTGTGTTGTTCGGCCAGCCACATCGCCATGACATCCATGCGTATGGAACCTGTGTGGATTATTTTAGGTCAATCCGCCGGACAAGCAGCAGCTCAGTCCTTACGCGAAAAAGTTTCTGTGCAAAATATCAACGTGGCTAATCTACAGAAAATCCTCGTCGTCCAGGAACAGAAAATTTCCTGGAGCGGAAAATAAATTAGAGGCGAATACGCAGACGAGGAGAAACGGTTGTACCCGTAGGCGCTGGCTTTTTTATTTTCGCGGGCGGGCCATCGCCCGATTCACCTAATGCTGCTAAAAACTCTTTGGGTAAGGGCGACTCCGCTTTAAAATGAAATTTCTCGCCCTGCCAGTCGAGAGAAAGTTCCGTGGATTGCGCGTGTAAAAATAATCGTTTCAATCCTCGAGCCGTACCCGTAGTTTTATTGAAATCGAAATCTCCGTAGGTGCGATCGCCGAGAATAGGATGTCCATGCTCGGCCGTCTGCACGCGTAATTGATGCGTGCGACCCGTACGTGGCTCCAGTTGTAATAATGAAAGGGGTAAATTATTTTGAGCAGCACGCACCCATTGATAAACCGTGATGGCCTGTGAGCCGCCGTTTGATTTAGCAGAGGAGCGCACGCTACCGCCTGGACCGCTTGATTTTACGAGGGAATCTTGCCATGTACCACGGGGGCTACGCAGACCGCGACCTTTCACAATCGCCGCGTATTTTTTTGAAACTTTTGATTCTGCAAATAACTCCTTAACTGCATCAGCTAATTTTTCGTCGAGACAGAGCAGTAGAACTCCACTGGTCGGCGAATCGAGACGATTGAGGAGATAAATTTTTTTTACTCCGCCCTTGCCATCACGAATATGAAAAGCCTCTTCCGCCATCGAATAATTACTATCGATGAGGACGGTCTCTTTTTCCTTTTTCTCGCTGGAATTAGGATGAGCCAGAACGCCTGCCGGTTTTTCGACTGCAAAAAGTCCGGCGGGGTGAATTTCTAAAATTTTCACACCAGAGGCAAAAGGAATCCAATCCAGTGTCGTCATTGTTTTAGAGGTAGTGGAAAGTGATAGTCACCGTCTGCTCATTCCCAAAAAGGGCAACCATATCTTCGCGCCAGTTGTCGAAGGGCGCTGGAGCCATCACGGCATCCTTACAAGCTAGTGCCATCACTTGGGCGACATCGCTATGAAGAATTTCTGCATTAATCACGCTACCATCACGACAAAGAATAAAACGGATAACGACACTGCCCCGCGAAACGGATTCAAAGCGCGCACGATCAATTAATGCCCACCAGCTGGATTGAATCGCTTCCATCATCCGTTGAGAATAATCACCATAATTACTAAACTTGGCATCCACGGCGATGGCACCTGCTCGATTCACACCGACATTATTCTTAAGTAGAATACCCATGGTGCCAGAAGGAATAGTAGCGTGCGGACGTTCGGGAATAGATTCATTTTGCTTAGATTTTTTGGTCTCGGCTAAATTCTTTTTGGGTAAATTTCCTTTAAGTCCGATTGTAGGTGTTCCAGCACTTTGGGATGCATCCGACAAATCACTTTCTTCTATGGCACGAGGTCTACCTTGAGAAACTTTAATCGCATCAGCACTCTCCCCTATCGATCGAGGCAAAGAAGAAGTCGTTTTAATTTTTTCAGGGATCGGCTGTGCGGCGCTCTGATTTTTCGCTGCCATATAATCCGATTTATCAGGCATGGTACGGTTGGCCTGAACATTGACTTCGGCCAGACGCATCGAGGGGGGTAAGCGATTTTCTGGCACTACAACGGGTGCAACCTGCACTTCCACTGGATGGAGCATGATTAATCGCTGAGTGAATACAGGAGGAACGACGAGCCACAGTGTGAGGTGCAAAATAACGGTAATCGCGAAGGCGAATACTGGCGGAACGACCTCGGTGTATCGTTGGTTCAACACGCTAATAACCTAATTATGAATGCACAGACCGCAAGAACGACTCACGAGAGCTTCCACTGATTTTCTAAACCTAATTCTTTAATCCGTTGCACCACAAACTCAATCGGTAGACCCATAATCGTAGAAATAGGTTCTTGGAATGATTCGATGATTAATTCTTTGCCTTGCTGGATGCCATACGCACCCGCTTTATCGAGTGTATTAGTGACCGATTGATAGCGTGTGATGACCTCATCTCCAAAGGGCTTAAAGCGAACCCAGGCAGTGATGTCGTGACATTCATGAATATTTAACGGCGGATAAATAAAACAAATACCCGTGTGTACAGTGTGTTCGCGTCCGGATAGACTCCGCAGCATTTCACGTGATTCCTCTAAGTTTGCGGGCTTATTCAAAACCCGATCACCGAGTGCTACGGTAGTATCCGCTCCTAAGATAAATGCTTGAGGATGAAGTTTCGAAACAGCCGCAGCTTTGATGCGCGCATTATGCAAAACCATATCACGAGGATTACTGGTGGGGTCCTCGTGTTCAGTGACTTTGGAGACTACGATTTTATGAGGAATGCCCGCTTCTTTCAGTAATTCAGTTCGACGCGGTGAGCCCGAAGCTAGAATAAACTGAATCAGTTCGTTCACTCGCTTAGTGGTGACTCGGTTTCCAACTCACCACACGGTCGGACAAGTATTTCACGTACACATCTTGATCATTCAAACAAGGAATCTGTTCAAACGACTCACCACCGGCGTGCATAAAATCTTCTTTTCCTTCTTCGCAAATTTCTTCAATCGTTTCTAGGCAATCGGCGGTGAAGGCTGGGCACATGACGAGAAGTTTTTTAATACCCTCGTCAGGCATGGCTTCTAATCTTTTATCGGTGTAAGGCGGAACCCATTTTTCTGGTCCGAAACGAGACTGGAAAGCGACTTCGACTTGTTCAGGGCGCAATCCGGCAGCCAAGGTGAAAAGACGTGTGGTTTCTACGCACTGATGTTTATAGCAGGTGGCGTGACAGGGGCTGGCGACGGCACAACAATTGGGCACCTTGGTACAATGAGCTTTGGATGGATCGCCCTTACGCAAATGTCGCTCCGGCACGCCGTGATAAGAAAAAAGTAATTTGTCGAAAGGCTTACTCAACCAAGGTTTAGCAGAATCGACCAAGGCTTGAATATACGCGGGGTCATTAAAGAAAGGCTGCAGAACGTGATATTTTAAATCAGGAGCGAGTCGTTTGAGTTCTTCTTGAATTTTGACGACGACCGTTTCGTACGAAGACATCGCATAGTGCGGGTATTGTGGCATGACGAAAAGATCGTCGATGCCCATATCGATCACCTTTTGGACGGCTTCGGCGCAGGAAGGAGTTCCATAACGCATGCCAGTGATTACAGGTAGGCCTGTTGCTTTTTCTAATTTTACACGAAGCTTTTCAGTCGTTACTAATAATGGTGCACCTTCGGGTGTCCAAACAGTTGCATAAGCAGCGGCCGATTTTTTGGGACGGGTACGAAGAACGATTCCTTCGAGCAACGCGAAACGGAATGCTGCTGGATAATCGATGACGCGTTCATCGCCGAGAAATTCTCTTAAATAATTTCGGACATCGGGTACGGAGGTACTTTTCGGTGAGCCTAAATTGAGGAGTAAAATTCCTTTGCGAGACATAGGTTGAGAAAGTCAGGAGCGAGGCGAAAGTCAAACGCCTGAATGAACAACTGTATCAAGAACGGCAGTTAAAGTATCGATTTGCGCATCGGGTGTAATACCGTGCCCGAGATTAAAGATATGTCCGAGGTCACCCGCGTTATCCTTTAGGATTTGTTGGGTTTCGCGAATAGCTACATCGGGTGTACCAACGATAAATTGGGGGTCTAGATTACCCTGAATGCAAAGGGGACGATCGACCAAGGCTCTTACTTTTGAAATCGGCATCGTCCAATCCACACCCAAGCAAGGAACACCTGTTTTAGCTAGTGCGGCAGCATCGGCTGACTTACCTTTAGCGTAAAGAATGATGGGGGCTTGAGGCGGAAGCAGTGCAATCACTTCACGAATGTAGCGGAGAGAAAACTCTTCGTATTCTTTTCCTTCTAAAACTCCGGCCCAGCTATCAAAAATTTGAATGGCATCGGCGCCCGCTAAAAGTTGTTCTTTTAAATAACCAGCGACCGTTTGCGTGAGAACATTTAAAATCTGGTGAACAAACTTAGGGTTCGATTTTACCAATGATTTCATTTTGGGGAATTCTTCTGATCCCCCACCCTCGACGAGGTAACAAGCGAGTGTCCAAGGCGAACCCGCAAATCCGAGGAGTGCTTTACTCGTTCCCAATTCTTTTCTTAATAATCTTAAAGCTTTATAAACATAATCTAGGCGCTCGATGGCACCGGCAGGTTGTAACAAAGATAAATCATTTTCGGTCTGCAGGGATTTTTCCATCGCGATACCGCCTTCATCACGGAAGCGATAACCCACGCCGAGCGCTTCAGGGATGACTAAAATATCACTGAAAAGAATGGCGGCATCTAATTGCGCAAAACGTCGCAATGGCTGTAAGGTAACTTCGACCGCTAAATCAGGCGTGCGGACCATCGTAACGAAGTCGGACTGCGCTTTGAGTTTTCGGTACTCAGGCAAGTAACGACCCGCCTGGCGCATGATCCAGACCGGGGGACGTCCGTGCGGGAGGCGATGGAGGGCGGCTAAAAAGCGGTCACGGGAATTCATACGCTTTTATACCCAATCTCTTGGTTTGAGATAATGCGAGAGAAGTTTTGCTTCAGCGGTGCCTTCGACGGGTTGATGGCCGTAAACCCAGCGAACGGCGGGTGGCAGTGACATTAAAATAGATTCAGTACGACCGCCTGATTGGAGACCGAAGATAGTTCCCCGATCCCAGACTAAATTAAATTCAGCGTAACGACCGCGACGAATTTCCTGCCAAGTTTTTTCCTTTTCGGAGTACGGTAAGGATTTTCGACGCTCGAGAATCTCACAATAAGCTGGGCCGAAGGCGTTACCTACTTTTTGCATGAGGGCGAAGGCGTTATCGAATCCACCCTCGGTGAAATCATCAAAGAATACGCCCCCTACGCCGCGTTGTTCTTGGCG
The DNA here is from genome assembly GCA_037138415.1 of Opitutia bacterium. Taxonomy (GTDB): domain Bacteria; phylum Verrucomicrobiota; class Verrucomicrobiia; order Opitutales; family UBA953; genus UBA953. The sequence goes on from JBAXIK010000030.1 coordinate 14,592, forward strand.
GTGTTTAAGATGAAAATAGTCATCACAATTTTTCTTAAACCTAGGATAATAATTTCCAGTCGCTTGTGCGGAGGCTTGGTGCCAACTGACGACGTCTTCATCAAATCCGTAATAAGGTGTTAAATCAAAACCACCGCCGAACCACCAAACCGGGGAAGGCCCATCGGTGCAGAAGAAGCGCACGTTCATGTGAGCGGTTGGACAATAGGGATTTAAAGGGTGTTGAACGACCGAGACGCCCATCGCGCGGAATGATCGGCCCGTTAATTCAGGTCGGGTAAGCGTGGCGGATGGCGGAAGCGCATGGCCTTTAACATCGGAGAATGCCACTCCACCCTTCTCAATGACTAGCCCGTTGGAGAGGGTACGTGTTTGACCACCCCCACCTTCAGTTCGCTGCCATTGATCTTCTTTAAAACGGGCGACGCCGTCGACTGACTCCAATTGTGCGCAGAGGCGATTTTGGAGGTCGAGCAAATAGCTGCGTACCGTTTCTGGATTCATGGTGCAATTTAGGAGGCACTGGACATAAAGGTCAATGATACCCAGTAAACAAAGAACGAATCCTTATCCGAGCCCCGATTAATCCTACTATTTCAATCGATGAATCCTGAAACAAAATTACTAAGCCTACTTATTTTAATAGGGATATTTGCGGGGCTGAGTCCTTGGTTGGCGTGGCGAAAAATTCAGGCTCTTGACAAGAAACACGGCTCCAAACTTTTAGTTCGCGGAATTACAGGCGAACAAGCCGCGAAGATCATTCTGCTACGGGGCGGGATCTCCCAAGTGAATGTGGATGAAACCTCGGTCATATTTTCGAATCAATACTCTGCTCACGAACCCGCAATTAAACTATCCAGCGAGGTCTATTACGGTAAGAGACTTTTTGATGTGGCCAGGGCGGCACGATTAGCGGGACATGCTCTACAGCATCGGGATCGACAGTACGGAAAATTAAGTGCGTGGGAATCGTTGATTGTTTTCTGGGGTAATACTTGGCCACTGTTTATTCTCCTGACGCTATTAGGTAAGTCACGATTCTTGAGCGCCCTTTTGGTTTTCGCTGTGATCACGACATTTCTGATCGTGGTACATTTTCTTAAATACTCACAGATTCGCGATGCTGCTGCACGGGGTGAAATCGTTCTCACTGAGGCTAAGCTCCTGGAAGGGCATCCGGCCGAAGAGATTGATGCCGCCTTTAAGTCCGCCAGTTTAGATTATTTAGCCCTACCCTACACCAGAACCTGGTGGCGTTGGATGTTTTTTAGGTGAACTTTTCCCAATAACCAGTGTTACATCTTCAGAACCGTCTATGAAAAAAAATCTCTTATTTATAATACTAACACTCTTTGTGGGCGTGGGCATTGTATACTCTATTGCGAAATTCGTTAACCCAGAAGGTACGCCGGCGAGCGCGAAGCCCTCAAAGACGAAAGTTGAAGTGACCCATTCGAATGAGGTCTCACTTTCTATGGCTCGCCCCGCTAAGGATTTAAAACTTGATACTAAAAATAATATTAAGCCGGATCCCGCGGAT
>JBAXIK010000031.1:0-15691 GCA_037138415.1 Opitutia bacterium
AGCTCGCGAGGGGACAAGTGGGCAAGGTGACACGGTGACAAGGGGTAGAGTAGGACGCGACGCAGTCGCGCCCCTACCTACTTGGTTTCTAAAACAGGACTGAAGGCTTTGGCTTTTTCAGAGGCCTGAGATTTTTGTTCAGCGGAGATTTTCTTTTCGAGATTATCTAGGCTGGCCTGAGCGCGGATATGACCTTTGTCCGCCGCAATACTCCACCACTTGTAAGCTTCGACTTCACTATTTTCCACGCCTTCACCATTTAAATAGTGTAGACCTAATTCAAATTGAGCTTCGTTCTGACCTTGTTGAGCCGCGCGCGTGAGCCACTCAACCGACGCGATATCATTCTTGGGGAGTCCGTTGCCAAAAGAATACGCCGCGCCGAGTTTGTATTGAGCTTCGGGGTCGCCCTTTGATACAGCTTTAAGTAATCGGTCATTCGACTCATTTTCTTTTTTCACTCGCTCAGCTCGAAATTCAAACGCTCGTTTTTGTCCATCGGTGCGTTGAGTTTTATTTAAAATATTTTCAATGCTGGTGACTTTTTTCGCCGCCTTGGTGTATCCTTGGCTCGCTGAGAGAAGATGCCACTTGTAGGCTTCGGCATTATCTTTCTGACCTGCCCAGCCTGATTCAAAACCTTCACCGAGTTGGAATTGTGCGAGCGGATCCATTTGTTCGGCGGCTTTGTTGAGCCACTGAGTCGCTTGAACGTCGTCGACCGCAAATCCTATGCCACGATGATAAGCAGTACCGATTAATGATTGAGCTTTAATATTTCCCTTTTCTGCGGCGATTCGATACCAGCGAACAGCTTCGGTATTATTTTGCGGTAACCCTACACCAGAGGCATGCATTTCGCCTAATTCGAAAGCGGCTTGGGCGTCGCCCTGCAGTGCTTTTTCCTGAAGTTGAGTGGCTTTGTCTTTGGGGTTACAGGCGGCAACAACCACGGCGAAGAGTAATATCCAAAGTCGAAGTGGGGACATGTCGGGTATAGAATCTTTTGGCTGGAGGCGGAGGCAAGTCTTACCCAGTGTGATTTTCTAACATGGCGACAATTCTATGTATGAAGTGGGGCACCAAGTACGGGCCTGAGTATGTAAATCGACTCCACTCGATGGTGCAACGCCATCTCACGATTCCGCACCGTTTTGTTTGTCTGACTGATAATAGGGAGGGTCTACATCCTGGTATTGAGACTTTTCCGATTCCCAGTCTGAAACTACCCGCAGGCGCACCCGAGCGGGGATGGACGAAGCTGGTTTCCTTTTCACCCGATTTAACGGCCAATGGTGGCCCTGAATTAAAAGGCGAAGTGCTCTTTCTCGACATCGATATCGTGATTGTCGGAAACATGAACTCCTTCTTCGAACAACCCGGAGAGTTTTTAATTATCCGGGATTGGCAGAAGGGACATTACACGGGGAATTCATCCGTATACCGTTGGACGGCGGGTCAGCATGCTGATGTTATCGATTACTTCCGCAATAATTTGGATCTCGTACGTAAGAAACATCGTAACGAGCAGGAATATTTAACGGCGCAGTTATCAGCTCATGGTAAGGTTAGCTATTGGCCTGAGACTTGGTGCCGTAGTTTCAAACGTCACTGCGTGAAGTATTTTCCATTCTCATTTTTCCAAACGCCAACTATTCCTGAAGGTGCAAAGATTGTGGTATTCCATGGAGTGCCGAATCCACCCGACGCGTTAGTTGGTCGCAGCGGAAAATGGTATCGCCGTGTTCTGCCTACGCCTTGGATCGGGGAAAATTGGAAGTGACGCGAGCAGAGCTCACGTCACTCAGGGGACAAGGTGACATGGGGACACGGTGACAAGGGGAGATGCGAAAGACACGCCTGATTTAAATTGAGGGGACACATGACGCGAGCATAGCTCACGTCACTCAGGGGACCAGCTGGCAAGTGGGCACGGTGACAAGGGGAGATATGAGGACGCGACGCAGTCGCGCCCCTACCTTTAAATAGATTTTACACTACCCCTTGCCAACTTGTCACCGTGTCCCCTAAATCAACTACTTTTCTTCTGCCTCATTCTCTGCTTCTTCCTTGGCTTTAGCCTGAGAGCTGAGAACGGGTTGAGCGAAGAGGCGACCGTCGTGAAGTTTCGCTACATAGCCTTCGCTGATTAAGAAATTCAGATCGACGAGCACTTTGCTCTTAGCTTCGTCATCCGCATTTTCGCCGGCGATGGAGAGAACGACGTCTTTGGTTTGTTGTCCGATATTTTTATCGAGACTGTCGAAAATCTTTTGCATCGAATCACTGAAGGTCGCTTGAGGGTCGCGACATTTGCGACGCACACCACAAGCGTAAGTGATTCCCTTGGAACCCTTCTTATAAAGGTGGAAGCCTTCCTTGCGGAGGCGTCCACGAATGCCGTTAGCGGTATCGAGAGGGAAGTGGCGTTGAAGTTCGAGCGCGTAACGGACGTTATCGCGCAATATACCTGGAGGCATTTCAGCGAGAAGACGGCCAGGGAAGCGGATTTGATTGCGTGAAATGACGGTGGCTTCGCGACGGAAGGCTAATAAGAAACCACGGGCTGCATCGAGCGATTCGAGGCGTTCAGGTTCGCCTTCTTTGCGATCTTTAGGCGCGTATTCTTTACGTTTCGACATCGTAGCGATCCATTGGTCGATGACTTCTTTTTCGCGGACCATTTCAACACCTGCTTTGAATCGATCAAAGGCGCTATTAGGGAAGTTGCGTGAGTGGTGTTCGCGCAGAGCTTTGAGATAATTATGGTGAGTCGGTGAACCGAGGATGGTGCCCGTCTGTGGACATTTTGCGACCATCAGGAAATTACCTTTCGGTGGTTCGACATCGACTTCTACCACATCGAAGAATTTATCGAGGTGGCGTGACATCACGTGGCTGACCGCTTCGGCTTCGGTTAAGAAAGGAACGCTATCAGGAACGGAAACGGAAAGTGTAGCTTGATGATTTTTTTCGGCGTCGGCTGGTCGGATCACGACGGAGAGGCGGTCTTCTTTGTCTAAAATGAGAAGGGCGACGCTAAAAAGTTCGTAAGTGATGAGACTCTTTTTCATCGCTTCGCCGAGCGCTTCGAATTTCGCGTCATCGGGGAAGAAGCCCGTGCTGACTACTTTAACTGGAATCGCAGGTTCTTCTTGGCGTTGGGAAAATCGATCATCACGACGTGGACCGCGACGATCATCGCGTTGAGAATTTTGTGGGCCATGAGAGGGACCGCGGGAAGGGCCGCGTGAGGGACCACGCGAATCATCGCGACGTGGGGGACGGCTACCGTCTCGGTCTCTATTGTCACGTCGACCGCCCTCGCGTCCGGAGCTCACTTTTTCGGCGGGACCGCTGACCCAGGAGGGGCCTAATCCAAGTGCGGAGAGGTCTATGGGAATCATCGATTCATTTTGCTCGTGGTTCTGATTGGCCGTATCGGGAGACATTACTGGGTGAGAGTTGGGAAACTAATGTGATTTGGCAAGCGTTGGCATCAACGCTTTTTTCTTGCACCATGCGTAAGGAGTTCCAGCGTGAACTTTCCTTCGAAAGCTCAGGTGGTGGAATGGCAGACACGCATGATTGAGGTTCATGTGCCGTAAGGTGTCCGGGTTCAAGTCCCGGCCTGAGCACCAATTTACAACAACGGGTTTAGTTCTACAAGAACTAGACCTGTTTTGTGTTTTCATTCGAGGAATGTCTGCCACAACAGATGGGGATGGCGAATCTAGGTAAATTAAAAATTTTAATATTAGGGTCGGGCGGACGCGAACATGCGTTGCTCAAGGCCTGTCTCAAAAGCTCGAAGGTTCGCGAAGTCATCGTCGCCCCAGGTAACGGCGGTATGGCTTTAGAGGCTCGCTGCTTGAATGTGGATTTAACTAAGCCCGCCGACATTTTAAATTTAGTCCGTGAGCAGGGCGTAGAATTTGTAATCGTCGGACCAGAAATTCCTTTAGCGCTTGGCGTGGTCGATGTGCTCGAGGCCGCAGGCATTTTAACATATGGACCACTCATGGCGGGTGCGCGCTTGGAGGCGAGTAAGGCATTCAGTAAAGATTTTCTTTTCCGACATAAAATTCCCACCGCGACAGCGCAGACTTTTCAGAAGCTCGATGCGGCATTAGATTATATCCGCCAACAATCATTGCCGATAGTGATTAAAGCCTCTGGGCTGGCGGCTGGAAAGGGTGTGGTCATCGCAATCACACTCGCTGAAGCTGAACAGGCGTTGCGCGATATGATGCAGACAAAAATTTTTGGAAGTTCGGGCGATGAAGTAGTCATCGAAGAATTTATGCAAGGGGAGGAGGCTTCGATTATGTTGATGGTCTGCGGTGAAGAATATTTAATGCTTCCGCCGAGCCAGGATCATAAACGTGTGGGCGAAGGGGATACCGGATTAAATACGGGAGGTATGGGGGCGTATGCACCGACCACCGTTGTTACGCCCGAGGTGGAGCGCCGACTGCGTGAAGAAATTATTGTCCCAACGTTGAAAGGGTTGAAGGCCGATGGGATTGATTATCGCGGTACGCTCTATGTAGGAATCATGGTGACATCGACCGGTCCTCGTGTGGTGGAATTTAATGTACGTTTCGGCGATCCTGAATGTCAGGTTCTTCTTCCTTTATTAGAAACCGATCCCGTTGAAATCATGTTAGCCATCGCGGCGGGGACATTTCGTTCGTCGAACGCCCAGTTACGTTCGGGCTCTACTGTAATTGTCGTGTTAGCGGCGGGTGGATATCCGGGCGACATTCGCAAGGGTGATGAAATTAAACTCCCTGCGGAGTGTCCGGACGGTGTTCATATCATCCACAGTGGCACGCAGAGATTGGCGGATGGCAGAGTCGTCACCGCGGGCGGGCGCGTTTTGGGTGTGGTCGCGTATGCGGCAACATTGAATGAGGCGGTCCAAAAAGCTTATCGTGTCATACCCACCCTACAGTTTGAGGGTATGCATTATCGAAGAGATATTGGATATCGGCAGTTAAAACGCGATGCGGGCAAGTGATTACAGGTTGAACCTTTTCATGAATCGATTTACCGTAAGTTATGGCGATAGAGCGTGATACAGTGATGATTGTTTGCACGGGGAATACCTGTCGCAGTCCTATGGCTGAGGCTTTACTGAAAGCGGCGTTTAATAAAAAGGCGGGCGGATTAGAAAAATTTAAAGTCGTGTCCTGTGGTTTATCAACGACGTCGGGTTCGCCGGCATCGACTAATTCGGTCAAAGCGATGGAACGCATTGGTTTAGATATTAAAGCGCACAAGAGTCGTCCGCTGAGTCAGTCCGACATCGAGCGCGCTGCTATTATTTTTTGTATGACCGATTCTCACTTGGCGGGATTAGAGGATCGTTTCAAAGGCCTGCCCGAGCATGTTTTGTTATTTAGGGACTTATTACCCAATGGAGAATCGCGCGAAATCTCTGATCCGTTTGGTGGCAATTATCGAGAATACGAGGAATGTCGTGATTCCATGGTTGAAGCCGTGCCCTCCATCCTCGATTTCTTAAGGAAGAATTTTCTGACATGAGTACTCCATTTACTATTTCGTTTGGCGGTGACCACGGAGGCTTTGCGTTAAGACGCGATTTAGTCGCTGCGCTGAAAGCCAAAGGTCACACGGTGATTGATCGGGGCACGGATAGTCCGGCCTCGTGTGACTATCCCGATTACGCTCAAGCCGTGGGAGCCGACGTGATTAGCGGTAAGGCCAAGTACGGTATTTTGATTTGCACAACGGGCATTGGGATTTCGATAGCGGCGAATAAGATTGCTGGGATTAGGGCAGCCTTGGTGCAGTCGGTCGACGCCGCTGAGCTCAGCCGCCAGCATAACAATGCGAATATTCTTTGTTTTGGTGCTAAATATGTAGATTTGCCCTTAGCCATAGCCTGTTCTGAGGCTTTTCTGCGTTCCGAATTTGAAGGCGGACGACATGTTGTTAGAGTGGATAAAATTGAGCCTAAAAACTCTTAATTTTTCCATTGCCTCACGCCGTCTCTTTCTTGCCCTTATTAACAGAACATGAGCGCCATAAAACGTATTCCCTTAGCTCAACTCGATCCTGCGATTGATACGCTTATCAAAGCAGAATTAAACCGTCAACAAACGCACATCGAGTTAATCGCTTCTGAGAATTTTACTTTGCCTGCCGTCATGGAAGCGCAAGGCAGTGTGCTCACCAATAAATACGCGGAAGGTTATCCCGGTAAGCGCTGGTATGGTGGTTGCGAAGAGGTTGATAAAATTGAACAGCTCGCGATTGATCGTGCAAAAGCTTTGTTTGGTGCGGACCACGCTAATGTTCAGCCGCACTCAGGTAGCCAAGCGAATGCCGCAGTTTATTTAGCTTCGATTAAACCTGGTGATAAGATTCTTACCATGAATTTATCACATGGTGGTCACTTAACCCACGGTAACGCGGCAAATTTCTCAGGAAAATTTTATACGGCTGTGCATTACGGCGTAGGCACTGATGGCAGAATTAATTATGAAGAAGTAGCGGAGATGGCGGCGCGTGAAAAACCCAAGATGATTACCGTAGGCGCGTCAGCTTATGCACGGACGATTGACTTTGAACGTTTCGGAAAAATCGCCCGCGAGAATGGTGCACTCCTTTTGGCCGACATTGCGCACATCGCAGGTTTGGTGGCGGCGGGTGTTCATCCTTCACCTATTCCGCATGCGGATTTCGTAACGACCACGACGCACAAAACTTTGCGCGGTCCACGTGGTGGATTAATTTTATGTAAGGCTGAATATGCTAAGGCGATCGATTCAGGTGTTTTCCCTGGAACGCAGGGTGGACCTCTGGAGCATGTGATTGCGGCGAAGGCTGTTTGCTTTGCTCAGTGTGCTACGCCCGAATTTAAAGAGTATGCGAAACAAGTGGTCGCTAATTCGAAAGCCTTAGCAGAAGCCTTGGTTGCGCACGGATTCCATTTGATCAGCGGTGGAACGGATAACCATTTAAGTTTATTGGATTTAAGAAAGAGTCACCCGAATGTGACTGGTAAAGATGCGCAGTTGGCTCTCGATGCTGCCCATATTACGGCCAATAAAAATACGGTTCCAGATGAGACACGCAGTCCATTCCAGGCCAGTGGTATCCGTGTGGGTACTCCAGCGGTCACTTCCAGGGGTATGAAAGAGGCGGAAATGAAGGAAATTGCTCGGGCAATCGCGATTGTTCTGTCCGACCCTCAAAATCCTCAGAAAATCGAGGAAGGGAAGGCCATTGCGACGGCATTATGCAGTCGTTTCCTCTTGCCTTACTAAGTTTAATAAAACTATTCCTTCTATCAAGTTGTCCCCTTAACTCACCCCTTTCACTTACACCTACTATGAAATCCACCCCCTCAACCAAACGCAGTGGTTTTACTCTGATCGAGTTGCTCACTGTTATCGCGATTATCGGTATCCTTGCCGCCGTACTTTTCCCTGGCGTTCAAGGTGTGATGAAGAAGGCCAAGCAGTCTACTGCTTCGACCAAGCTTCGTAACATCGTTCAAGCGATGATTTCCTATTCTGATGGCAAGAAGTACGTTAAGACTGGTTCATGGAGCACCACCAATAATTCCCAAGCTAGCTCAATCGCTGAGTATGCTGCCGTTCTCGCTTATAACGCTAGCTTAAACACTGGTGAAATCTGGTACGTTGACGCTGATAAGAGCAACGAAAGCGCTTCCTTCCCAAAACAAGTTTTAACGGGTGCCGTGGGTGCACAACAGATCGATACTAATTTCAAGACTCCCTCGGATAACTACGGCTACCACTCTTGGACTGCTTATACTCCAACCGCTAAGAACTTAGACGGTAACATTCCTCTCCTCTGGGCACGTGGACTTTCCTCCGCTGGTGCTTGGGATGCCACCACCGGTGTTTGGGGTGCAGACGGAGGCCATATTGGCTACGGCGACTCTCACGTGATTTGGACTGCCAACACCACAGACGATGGTAACGGAACCCCTATCTTCCTCGACAAAGCACTGGGTACTACCACTGCCGATTGGAAGAAGGCTGTATCTGCGGGTGCTGTTGTTGAATTAAAATCTAAGTAATTTTAAATCAGCTTCTGAAAGGGCCCCGAGTAGGGGCCTTTTTTATGCTCATTAATTTATAATACAAATGATAAGAATGTGGATCGATGCTTGCCGGCCAAAAACTTTGGTGGCTGCTCTTGTTCCCGTCGTGATGGGCACATTGGTGTTTTGGATTTACGGCGACAAACTTCACCTCGGTGCACGGAGTGATTACCTTTTCACATTTTTCTCATGTCTCGGTTTTGCGTTGGCTGCACAGATTTTAAGCAACTTCTCAAACGATCTCGGAGACTCATTGCGCGGTGCAGATAATCAAAATCGGGTCGGTCCGAAACGTGCGGTAGCCAATGGTTTAATCAGTGCGCGGGCGATGAAGATAGCTATAGTTCTCGTTATCGTACTGGCCTGTTTGGCTGGCTGGAGTTTGGGCATGCATCACCCGATTTTATTTATACCAGCAGCATTGGCAGTCGTTCTAGCGATGGGTTATACGCTTGGACCCTTACCGTTGGCTTACCATGGTCTCGGTGATGTATTTGTCGTCGCCTGCTTTGGTCTGCAAGCCACCGCACTTACGGTCTACGCTCTTTATTTGGAAGTAGGTAAGACCGTAGTGTGTGAAATCCCTTGGACGCCTGCAATCATCGCCGGATTAGGGGTAGGCCTGTTGGCGAATAATATTTTAATTGCGAATAATACTCGCGATAGGGAAACCGATGCAGCGTCGGCCAAAAAAACCCTCGTCGTGCGTTGGGGTCGAACCTTTGCCAAGCTTCACTACTCGTTTAATTTGTTTGTGGGAATTCTTTGTCTGAACTACATATTTGGTCCACTCCCACTCGTGATTATGCCCTTGGCATTTTGGCAGATGGCGGGATTTTGGAAGGCTCAAACGGCTGCAGAATTTATCCCTTTTTTGGCCAGAGCGGCTGTTTTAATGCTTTTGACCGCAATTTTGTGTGTAACTGCGACTTGCCTCGGTTTGATACCGGTGAAATTTTAAGATACTTAATTTGTGATGGAGAAACCTATTTCATTAGTCTCTCAACTAGAAAACTTAGTAGCCGATGCTCAGCGTCCCTCCTGGAACGAGTATTTTATGGCCACAGCTTTTTTAGTCAGCACACGCTCTAGTTGTGATCGCTTGCACGTGGGTTGCGTCGTGGTGTCGACTGGCAAACATCCCAATCGATTAGTCGCCGCCGGTTATAATGGATTTCTTCCTGGTGCACCGCACGACTCACACATACGCGATGGACATGAATTAGCGACCGTCCATGCCGAACAGAATGCCGTGGCCGATGCGGCAAAGCGTGGCATTTCTTTGCAGGGCACCATTTGTTTCGTCACCCACTATCCCTGTGTGAATTGTGCAAAAATTTTAGCCGCTGCGGGTATTACCGAAGTACGTTATCGTCAGGATTATCGCAATGAGCCTTTGGTCGCTGAACTTTTTCAGCAAGCGGGCGTGGTGGTGACTAAGTTAGATATCTAATGCCTAAGAAAGCCCCATCATTAGCGGGGAAATTACTAGTTTCGCATCCGTTACAACGCGATGAGAATTTTTGTGAATCCGTGGTTATGATTCATGACTATTCCGAAAAAGACGGAGCGATGGGTTTTATTATTAATCGGCCGAGTGATAAAAAATTGGGCGAAACGCAGTCAGAATTTTCTAATAGTCCGTTAGCGCCGATATCGATTCAGTGGGGCGGGCCCATGTCGGTGGATCGCATGGCTTTGGGCGGTTGGAAATTCGCTTCGCGGGGTCCCGCTTTAATTCGCTACGGAATGAGCAAAGAGGACGCGGCGAAGTTTATCACGGAAACCGGTTTTCAAGTTTTTGCTTTTGTGGGTTATGCTGGCTGGTCGCCCGGCCAGTTAGAAAATGAAATAAAACTCAATGCATGGGTAGTGTGCCCCTTTGAGCGAGAGTTTACGCAACTGCAAGGGAAGGAGCTTTGGAAGGCTTTGCTGACTAAGCACCGCCCTGATTTACGTTTAACTTTAGACTCTCCACCTAATCCGAGCCTGAATTAATCAGCGCGAATTCGAGAGTAGGATTTCTAAATTCTGCAAAAGATTCTCACCCGCATTAAGTCCGTTGGCGGTGAGCATTTTACGTGCAATCAGTCGGCTCTTATATTGTTGGTCGATACCGATAATCTCGAAGGTTTTATTGGGTATCTGTGGGTTTCCGGCGGGCAGTGCGACCCAGCGTTTAGGTAGGCCGTGCCAGGTGAATTCGACGTACCAACCTTCAGCGGTTTTGGGATCTCCTTGCACGAGTCCAGGATGACGCGTAACGAAGTCGGGTGCCAATGGAGTGCGAATGGTGACGGCGAGAGCGGCAGGTAAACTTTTAACAATATCGAGAGTGTTTACGCTGCGTTTTCCTAGAATGTAGGTGGGGTCAAAGCCTGTTAAGTTTTGTCCATTCCACAGCCCGTGTAGATTGGGATCACGTTTGAAGTTGAAACGACTCTTATACCAAGCGTTGAAAGAATCGGCTAAACGTAATCCCACTTCGAAGTGTAAATGCGCACGTTCAACCGGGATGGGGCTGCTTGGCCAGGAGGTGTGTCCCATGATGGCGATGGCTTTGCCGCGAGCGACGTTATCGCCGACGTGCAATGTAGAATCAATTTTTGCGAGGTGGGCGTAGAGGCTGTACAATCCGATTTCAGCATTGTCGTGAACCAGAATAATATAGCGACCGTAGGTCCCATTGGTGTCGTTGTTAACATAGGCAACTTTGCCCGACATCGCTGCGAAAACGTAGTCAGCCGGCTCACCATTGCTCAGGACTTGGTAGGGTCGAATATCGATACCCTCGTGAAAGCGCCGTCCCTCTTCACGAACCATGCCGAAACAGCCCGACTCGATTTTGCCTGTGGCTACGGGTTGAACGTAGTCTTCTAAACCTTGAATAATACTGGTGTCCATCGAGGTCGGCCACTGAACTTCAATCGCTGACGCTCCACCGACTAGGCCGAAAAATAATAAGAGAGTGCTCGCTAGATATCTCACTTTTTATCTTCCAGCTGGCGAATGAGTAAAATCGACTGGTTGAGCTCGCGACTGATTTCGAGGGCGGCTTCTTTACTATTTTTTCCTTTGCGTTCGACGAAGAAAAATAAATTTCCGTCAACCACACGATCTTCGATGGGCATGATGCCGACGGCTTCGTCGTTGATTACTAAAACTAAATGTTTTCCGCGAGCTTGACGGGTGACATCCATGATCATCGCTGCTGCGGTTCGGTTTAATTGTACGAGCAATGAAACCACACGTAAATCGGGCTCACCTGATTCTACGACCTCAGTGTTGAGTAGGTCTTCGGCGAGAGTTAACTCTTTAGCGAGAATGGGGACAGTAACTCCGCTGACGGGCAGGGTGACACTCTTTCGCATGATACGGCTGGAGGATTCTGGTGCCTCGACGTAAATTGAAGCGAAGTGTGAGGGGGGTGTAGTTTGACAGCCCGTAACGAATAAGAGGCTGAAGAAAACGAAAAGAGTAGAGTAGATTTTCATGTTTTGGATTAACCCACTAATAATTCGAGGGAACCGCTTACTTGTAAAAGGTGCTCAGGTTGTAAGTCGAGTGCTGGGACCATCAAAATTTGCTTAGTGGATTGGTGTTGGTAGGGAATCAGTCCTAGTTCTGCGGGTCCGGTGGCTTTGATGATTCGTTTTCTTTCTAACAACAGGGCGAGAATATGTTTTAATACACCTTTATCGCCGCTGGGGTCAGCTGGGTCGTCGAAGAGTGAAAGGAAAAATTCTTCGCGCGAGGCGAGGAGTTGGGCGCGGAGGGCTTGTTCTTCTTCGCCGCGTTCTTTGACTTGGCGAGACCAGCGACCGAGCAATAAACCATCGGGTTTAAATTCGGTGGCGTATTCTTTAAGGACATCGCGACGTTCAATCGCGCCGCCGAGAGGTTTGAACACGATGCAGACAACGGAGTCGCCAACGTGAAGTTCTTTGCCTGAACTAGCGCAGGTGTGTGAGATTGATTTTACCTGCCATTCCATGACATCAACATGGGCCAAGGTGGGCAGGTCGGGCAACCCGATTATGCGAGGTCGATACTTAATTGTGGAGCTGGTTCCACGGTACCTGCTTTTACACCATGGGGGTCGGCCCAGGCCGCGAAGGCAATCATGCCAGCATTATCGCCACAGTACTTGGGCTCGGCAATCAGGAGAGGGAGTTTTCGTTTCTCGAGCGATTGCGCGAGAAGGTTACGCAGGGCACGATTGTTGGCTACACCGCCCGATAGTCCTACCGATTTGTAGGATTCGGAGTTTAGCGCGGATAGCATCTTGGCGTTGAGCTGACCGAGGATCGCGTCTTGGTAGCTGGCACAGATGGATGGTAATTGCGATTTCACCTCTTCGTCGGACATTTTTTCGAGTTGATAGCGCAGCGCGGTTTTTAAACCCGAGAAACTAAAACGAAGATCAGATTTTTCCGGTAAGCCACGAGGAAAAGAGAAACTTTGGTGATCACCTTTTTGAGCGTATTGTTCGATGAGGGCCCCGCCTGGATAAGGTAGGCCAAGTAATTTTGCACCTTTGTCAAAAGCTTCGCCTGCAGCGTCGTCTACGGTGCGTGCGATGACGGTGATTTTTAAATCGGTGTCTAATTTTATCAGTAAAGTGTTACCACCTGAAACGACTAAACCCAAGTGCGGTAATAATTCTGCACGAGCTTCGGAAAATTTTGACGGATTGGCAGCGTGTAATTGGATGAAGACTGAATGAACGTGGGCGCGCAGGTGGTTGACCGTTTGAATGGGGCAATCGAGTGCGACGGATAGTGCACGAGCCATACTGATTCCCATGGAGAGGCAGGGAAGTAGTCCCGGGCCGCGTGTGACGGCGAGGGTTGTTATATTTGGAATATCAGCACGAAATTCTTCGAGGAGCAGAGGTAGTGCCGAGAGGTGCATGCGGCTGGCGAGGTCGGGCACAACTCCACCGAATTTCTCGTGGGACGCTGCCTGCGAGCTAATGATTTCGCGAGCGATTCCCTTGGTAGGATCGAAGATGGCGAGCGCGGACTCATCGCAGGAACTTTCGATGGCTAAAATCATCTCTGCCTAATACAGCCGAAAAACTCTTTCGGCTCAACCCTGTTTCGTCTGGCGGAACTTAAAACACTGGTTAACGATTAATCAGATGGAAAATCAGGAACGACATCGGGCCATTGTGGAGGCCTTACGTGCTGAGGCACGGCAAGGTCTGGTGCCGTTTGTGCGTTGCGTGGAATTGGCTCTCTATCATCCAGAACTAGGCTATTATAGGGCTAATCGTGAACGTGTGGGTAAGACATCGGGTACTGATTTTACGACGGCTGCGGCCCTTGGAAGTATGTTCGGCGAACTCATTGCCTCGGCGGCGGAAACTCTCGTTGGAAACACGAGAGACTACGCTTTGGTTGAGATGGGGGCTGAGCCGGGGCAGAAACATTTCGACACCGTACGTAATCGGTTTTTGGAAATTAAAACTATTCGTTTGGCTGATAAAATAATTTTACCCCAAAAATGTATTTTAGTGGCGAATGAATTGTTAGATGCCCAGCCCTTTAATCGTTTTATTTTTACCAATGGAAGTTGGCGTGAATTAGGAGTGCGTGTTGATGGCACCGAATTAACCGTCGAGCCTCTTCCCGAATTTTCATCGGTACAGGCAAAAGAATTTGCGAGTACATTGCCTGCTGCGACGGAAGGATGGATTATGGATGCACCGTTGGCGGCGGAAACACTTTGTAGGGAAATTTTAAAACAACCGTGGCAAGGGGCGGTAATTTTTTTAGATTACGGCAAGACTGTGGCACAATGTTTAGAGTCATCACCCGCGGGTACGGCCCGATCCTATTATCGCCATCAGATGTCGGGCGATATTTTGACTCAAATTGGGTCACAAGATTTAACCTGCCATGTATTGTGGGACCGCATTACTTCAGTGTTTAATGAACAAGGTTTGAAGAATGTGCAGCTCGACCGCCAGGAGGCCTTTTTCGTGAAATATGCTGGGCGGGAAATGGAGCGCATTGCGTTATCGGGATCGACCGACCTGACCTCGCGTCTGCGGGCGTTGACGCATCCGGCTCACTTTGGTGCGAAGTTCCAGGTTCTTCATGGATGTCGTTAAAATACAATTGTTTTTCAATCTCTCACTCGACCTTGACGGAACAAACGGTTGAATAAGTTGTAACCCTGTTGCCCCCATGCGTACATTTTTTTCAACCCTCTTTGGGCTATTAGTTTTTGCTTCATGGTGTGAAGCTAAATCCGATGTGATTCAAGATTTCGAAGGCGACGGCTTTGATAGTTGGCAGACCACCGGGACGGCTTTCGGGTTGTCACCTATTGCGGGAAAAATGGATGGATTAGGTGGTGAACTTCGCGGATACTCCGGTGAAAGTTTAGCCTGTTCTGCCCATGGTGGTTATGCAGCTACGGGTACGCTCACATCGCCTGAAATTACTATCAGTGATTCTTACATCGCTTTTCTAATTAGCGGAGGAATTAATATTCAAACTTTGGCGGTACAATTACTGGTAGATGATAAAGTGGTTCGTTCAGCTACTGGACATAGTGGACTTACGCTAAGAACGGTTGTTTGGAGCGTAGCAGAATATAAAGGTAGAAAAGCCGTAATAAGAATCGTGGATAATGAAAAAGGGGCATGGGGTTTTATTGCTGTGGATCGATTTATTTTTTCCTCCAAGGATAATCCAGGCATGTCGGCCAATGGACGTCCTAAAGAAAAGTTGGATGGTAATTTGATTCCGGTTCCGAATGAAGCCAGTGCCGCAGCGATGGCCGGCGTTAAAATGTCTGTGGTCGCCAGTCATGCGGCAACAGGGGTTGGCTCACCTGCTGCATTTGTAGTGGCTCCTGATGGCCGTCTTTTTGTTTCTGAGACTTATCGTTATCGCCTAGGTGTTGAAGACGATCGTGCTAATCTCTATTGGTACCACGACGATTTAGCGAGTAGCACGACAGAGGATCGTCGTAAACTACTGGTGAAGTGGGCTGATAAGAAACCGGCTAATTGGTACACCCAAAAATCAGAAAAAATTCGGCTTTTAACTCCATCCTCTACCGATGGCTCATTTGCTAAATCATCTATCTACGCTGAAGGTTTTAATGGTATGCTCGACGGAACGGCGGGGGGTGTTTTAATTTATGGGGACACCGTTTATTTTGACTGCATACCTAATATCTGGATTTTGCGTGATTCATCTACAGAAGATAAAGCACAGGAAAAGAAAGTGCTACAGGATGGGTTTGGTGTAAAAATTTCGCTCTCGGGTCATGACTTAAGTGGCGTTGTCGTTGGATACGATGGGCGGATTTGGGGCTCAGTCGGTGATCGCGGTTTTAATTTTACCACCCGTGAAGGCAAAAAATATAATTTTAAAAATAAAGGTGCTGTTTTTCGTCACGAACCTGATGGCTCAAACTTTGAGGTCGTGCATACAGGATTAAGAAATCCTAAAGAAATCGCCTTCGATGAATTTGGCAATTTAGTCACTGTAGATAATAATTCAGATCAAGGGGACGAAGCACGTATTGTATACATTGTCGAAGGCGCTGACTCAGGTTGGGAAATGG
>JBAXIK010000032.1:0-15583 GCA_037138415.1 Opitutia bacterium
GCTGTCATTGCCACCACGGGAGCGAGGTGCGGATCCGCCTTCTTCGCCACCTTGAGGTTTGCCGCCTAAGAAAGTAAAGTTTTCTAAAACAACGCCGAGCCGCGAACGCTTCTCGCCGGATTTTTTATCTTCCCACTGATCCAGCTTGAGACGGCCTTCGACTAGGATGCCGGATCCTTTGCCACAATATTTGGCAATCACTTCAGCTTGTTTACCGTAGCTTTCGATGTCGACGTAAGTCACTTCTTCGCGCTTCTCACCTTCTTTGGTGGTGTAGGCACGATTCACAGCCAGAGAGAACTTCGTTAATGCTTGGCCAGAAGGCAAAGCTTTGGCTTCAGGATCGCGGGTCATATTGCCCGCGAGAATAACGCGATTGTAGGACGAAGCCATGGGGGGAGTTTAGTTAAAAATTATTTTACTGATTGAACCAGGATACGGTCCACCGTGCGATCGAGACGAAGTTTTTCGGCGAAAGCAGCAGGCGCAGTGACTGGACCTTCAAATTTGATTTGGACGTAGAGGCCGCTGAGGAACTTGCGGTCGACGGCGCGGCTGAATTCGCGTTGGCCGAGGTTTTCGACTTCCGAAACCTTACAGTCGATGGACTTGAGGATTTCTTTTAAACGATCAATCGCGACATCAGGAGACTCGGCGGAACCGCGGAGGTCGAGAATAAGGCTGACGGTATAGTGGCGTCGGCGTGTGGTGGCTGTAGTCATAGTGAATGGTTTTTTCGGTTGGTAAAGTTTTGGGCGGCGGGAAGGCCTTGGGAGATTAAAATTTCGAGTCCGTGAATGAAGTCTGGTAAGCTTTGGCGAAGGCGAGCTAAGTCATCGTCGGGTATTTTGCCGAGTACATGGTCCGCTAAATCTTGAGCGGGGTGTTTCTTGGGGCCGATTCCAATGCGAGCACGAATGAATTCGTTGCTCAGGTGTTGCATACAACTCGTGATACCGTTGTGACCGGCATCAGAACCTCCTTGGGTCAGTCGCATCAATCCTGGTTCAAATGCAATGTCGTCATAGCAGACAACGATGTCACTTGCAGGGATTTGATGGAAGTGGAGGAACTTAGTTAGGGGTGGTCCGCTTTCGTTCATGAACGATTGAGGCTTAACTAAAAAGACGTTAGCATTTCCGAAAGTTACTTTCGCAACTTGAACGGAAAAACGTTTTTCTTCCTTCCAAATCGCACCGACTTTTTGAGCCAGTGCGTCCAAGAGAATCCATCCCGCATTATGTCGGGTGGAGATGTATTCAGGGCCTGGATTGCCGAGGGCGGCGATAACCGAGAATGACATTTGACTTCAAAGAACAGGTACCAGGAACGCCTGGCGCGGAAAATTATTTCTTGGCGGCAGGAGCAGCGGCAGGAGCGCCAGCGGCAGGAGCAGCGGCGGCAGCACCAGCGGCCGGAGCGGCGGCGCCGTCTGCGGTGGTAGCAGTGGTAACTGCGGCTGGCTCGGCGGCAGCTTCTTCGGCAGCCATTTCGGAGCAAACCACGACTACACGACCACGATCACCAGGGAAAGAGATACCAGCAGGGGCTTTAATATCACCCACGTGAATCGATTCATTAACTTTCAGAGCAGTGACATCGACTTCGATAAATTCAGGTAAGTCTTTCGGTAAGCAACGTACGTTGATGGTCTGCGAAACAATCGCGAGCGTACCACCATCGGTCTTCACACCATGAGCTTCACCCACGGTACGAATCGGAATTGCGACCGACATCGGTGCGTTAGGATCGATTTGTTGAATGTCGATGTGGAGGAATTTTTGAGTGATGGGGTGACGTTGAAACTCTTTGATGATTGAGAGCATCTTGCTGCCATCGAGTTCGAGCTCAATGAGCGCAGCGGCGTTGCCCTTCTGGCGCATGAGGTCACGGAAATTTTCTTGGTTCACAGCCACACTATGCGTGCCGGCTGGGCCATAAATAATGGCGGGGATGGAGCCATCGATACGCAGGCGGCGGGAATGACCACGGCCGTGGTTCTGGCGACTGGTGACGGAGAGGCTGAGCTGCTTCATAATTGTGTGTAAATCTTTGGATTGGATTCTCGTAAGTCGCGGGCCCGCGTAGTGCGGCCGTGCCTTGACGAGAGGAAGGAAGGTTCAACTTGGTAACCCGCCAGCGACTTGCAAGCGGTAAATTTACCTAAAGATTACCCCCTAAAATAGGGTATTTGCCTCGGTTTTATCGGTAAGTGGCCATCCAAGCTGCGATATCGGCTACCTCTTGTGCAGTTAAACCCAGTTGCTCGGCCGACATCATCAATGATCGGTTCATCTTATTAATCTCTAAACCATCGGGCTTACCTTCTTTGTTAACTCGTTGGCTGATAAAGCTTTTGGGGATAAGTTGGCTGACTCCACCCACGGAGAGAACGGAGAGCGGATCGCCCTCCCCTTGCATGATTCCGTCCACTTGGACCCCATTTTTCAATTTTATGCTAAATCCATCGTACCCGTGAGCGATATCCGCCGAGGGATTAACAATGGAACGAACCACGGCCTGGACGCCTTGGCGAGTGCCCCATCCGCGAAGTTCAGGTCCGAGCGCAACACCAGCACCATTAATTTGGTGGCACAGGGTACAACGTAACACGAGCTGTCCGCCTTTTTCAGGATCACCTTTTTTATTAAGAACATCCTGCTCCGTATAAGTAGGGTGCGGTGGTTCCATCGACACGACAGGGTTTACGACGATTTTTTCAGGGTCGTAGACGCCAGATTTTTTCAACTCGGTGCGTAAATCATAAGCCGACCATAATCCGGAGATACGCATGAGCACCCAACGCGTCGCTTCATTTTTTAATTCAGACTCACTCGAGCAGAGTTGAATCATCCCGAGTCCCGCTTCTTTGGATTCAATAAACGAAAGTGTTTCGAGCGCTAAGAGTTTTTGTTCTTTCGATAGTTCGGTCGAACGAACGCGACTGACACAATCTTGAACCGCTGAAGCTGGATGTAAAACCCAAGCCAATTTTTCAATCTGGGGCGACCAAGTCTTGGCATCGGTTTTAATCGCTGCCCAAACTTCTTCCTGCTTTCCAGCAGAACCTACACCGAAGGCGGTTAAAGAATTTTTGTCCGTGTAATCAATCTTCGCAGCGAGGGTGATTAAAATCGGTATAGCTTTGTCCGCCGAAACACCATGCAGCGAGGTAGCTACTTCGCGACGTACCGCACTATTTGAATCATTGGCTAAAACCTTAGCATAGCCTAAAACATCCACGCCCGCACGGCGTAATGAACGATAAGCCGTGATGCGATTTTGTGGATTCGAGTCTTTTAATAAACCTTCACAATTTTTAACTCCTTCGTCTCCTAAATAAGGCAGCAACCAAATAGCACGTGCTGCCACAAAGGAATTCTTATCATTTAAAAGTTCTTTAATCGCGGGGAGGGACTTTTCTTTAAAGGATTGAATTGCTTTAAAAGCTTGGTGACGGACATTCACCGCCGGATTGCGCAAGGCTTCAACCGCACCTTCAGGAGTTGTTAGATCAATTTTCGGAATCACGGATTTAAAACCTTTCGGGGCGAGACGATAAATCGAACCAGAGCATTGATCATCGAGCGTTTGGTGACCACCGACGCGGGCGTCATACCAGTCTGCAATGTAAATTGCACCATCAGGTCCGACACAAATATCGGAAGGACGGAATAAAACTTTTTCTTTAACGGCGATGTCTTTTTTAACCTTATTGAAATCTACACCGTAATATTCTTTTTCAGCATTCGATGTCACCCACTCGAGTCGGCTCTCCGCATCTAATTTAAATCCACCTTTTTGGGGCTGAATCTTATAAGCAAAAATCGCATTACGCGAAGACTCACAACTTAACACTGTGCCATTCCATTTTTCATCGAGGGCGCCATTTTCATAAATGACCATACCAGCAGGTGAACCAGAACCGTAAATATCTCCTGCGTCAAAAGTATCAGGATCATCTTGGCGCCAATGAGCACGTGGAAAAGGTTGGGCTGGACCGCGACGTACCGAACGGAAACTTTGTCCGGTGGGCGTGGTAAAACCTGCGCTCGCATATTCTAAAACATACGAGGTGCGACAGCTCATCGAGTCATCGTTATCACCTTGGAATAAATCACCGAAAGAAGTCGGGAAGTGCTCAAAACTATTGCGGTATCCATTACCGATGACTTCGACGTTGCTGCCGTCATCATTCATGCGAGCAGAGAAACCTGAAATCCACACAAACCCATCATCACTTTTTTGTCCTTGGGCTTTAGCGCGATCAAACGGCCATTTAGCTCCGCGTTGATCATCGTAGTTACTGACGATATTAAAGCTCTTGCCTGATTTATCTGTAAACACACCACCGCAATTTCCGGCGTTGAGATAAAGTTTACCGTCTGGGCCAGCGACAATGGCGTGGAGCGAGTGGTCGTGATCTTCGCCACCGAATCCAGTGAGTAAAATTTCTTTCTTATCAACCGCAGGATCAAACTTTCCATCGCGATTAACGTCGGTATACTTAATTAAGTCAGGTGCGTGCGAAACAATAATGACGTTATCAAAAACGGCAATTCCCAGAGGGGAGTTTAAATTAGGATCCTGAATGAAAGTTTGAGCCGTATCCGCACGACCGTTCCCTTTTGTATCACTCAAGACGACCACACGATCACCTTCGGGGCGACGTTTACCGCCGACATTGTACTGACGATAATTGACTCCTTCGGTTACCCAAACTCGTCCTTGGGCATCAATATCAAAATTAGTCGGGTTCGCGAGCATGGGAGAACGGGCCCATAGAGTAAGCTCCATGCCTTCAGGTATCTTGAAAAGATTGAGCGCAACATCACCACCCTCTTTCGGTTCATAAAATTTAAAATCTGCGCCGAAGGTGGTCGCTACTAAAAATAAGAGTGAAAATCTTAACATAAAAGTGGGGTGACTGATAAAGGATTTAAATACGGACGGAATAAAGAGCAAACAAGGCTATAATTATTTCCACCAGTTCTGCAGCGTGCCTAAATCGTCCTTTGACGCTTTAATCACATTCGCCAAGAAGTCAGGCTGACGGATATCGCCCTTCGTATACTCGTTATGAATCAAACAAGGCCCCGCATAACCCATTTTTTTCAAGACGTCGACGGAGTCTTTACCGACTAAACCGGAGGATAGCGAGACGGAGCGTACCGCATTATTTTCCCAGATATAATTTTTAAACTGCACAGCGGCCAAGCGATCGCGGGCGAGTGCAAATTCTGTCGGCCAAGAAAGGCCACCTTCGACCTTGGCATGCATCATATCAAAAGCCCAAGCCACATCCGTTGCGGGATAATCTTTCATGAGCATCGCAATATCCCACACACCCGCTCCAGCCATCTTCGCACCCGAGTGATTTTGGTAAGTTGGCTGAATTCCGATTTCTTTAGCCAAGATAATTAGGTCGTGAAATTTGGAACGAAAAGAATCCAACTGTGGCCAAATAGGCTTGGTGTTGTCGTAACGATACCAGCCCATGCGAAAATGTTTCAGCCCACATTTTTGTGCGGTTCGTAAAATTTCTTCAGTCTGAGACGCGCGACTTACTTCTGTAATATCTGTTGTCAGAGTAAGTACCTCTAATTTTTCTTTTCGATAAGCTTCAACCATCTTGGGGATTTCTTCTAATACATTCGTACCTTCGAGAATTTCCTTTTTACGAATGGGCACTTCGACCCCATCATATCCAAGTGCAGCAACCCGTTGAGCGATTTCAGCATAGGGCAGACCCACAAAGATTTTAGTGAATAAATGAAAACTCGGTTTGGGTGCAGGTTGATTAGTTTGAGCTAACATAAATTGCGGATGCACATTTGTTGCAGAAATCAACAAAGCTGATTGACCTAAAAATTGACGGCGAGAAATGTTCATTTAATTTTTATTTATCGCTGTTAGTCGACGAACCTCGCCTGAACCGAGAAGAGTATAAAGAATATCACCGTTACGTGGATCATAGCCAAAACTCGTTACAGTAATATCATCACACAGTTTTTCATCAATCCACACTCCGTCTTTTTCTCGGAGTGCTCTAATCCAGCCAAGACCAAAGTCTCCAAAGATGTAAGCACCTTTTAATGTCGGAATTTTATCTCCGCGATAAACGCATCCACCCGTAACGGAAATCCCCTCTTTGTGATCGTACTCATAAATGGGCTCAATGTATCCAGTTTCTGGATTAGGTTTATTTTTTTCCGTATAAACTCGATTTGCTTTTTTATCAAAACTGTGTGCACCCTCGCGATCGCTCCAACCGTAGTCACCGCCTGGCACCACAATATCTATTTCCTCATAAAGATTTTGGCCAACATCGCCGGTCAACATTCGACCGGTTTCGGGGTCGAAACTGAAGCGCCAGGGGTTGCGGAGGCCGATAGCCCAGGTCTCGGTTCGGACCTTGGAGGGGTCTAATTTCACCCCCCGGCAGGTGGCTACACCAACATAGGGGTTGTCTTGGGGTACGGCGTAAAGGGCCTCTCCCTTGCTGGTGAGTATGACCGATGGGTGAGGATTAGGCGCCAAGCTCCCGGGGCGTTTATCGACATCGATACGGTAGATAGCAGCATGAAAACCGCCCATGACATTTCCCGCATTTTTGAACTTATCGTTAGAGCCCCCACCATCCCCACAGCTCATATACAGATAGCCATCGGAACCGAAATGCAAATCGCCCCCATTGTGGTTATTTGCTGGGTCTAATTGGGTGATCAGTGGTTGCTCCGAGTCCTTGTCTACTGTGAGAGACTCGATGTCCGATAATTTGAATCGAGATAGGCGCTGATGGAGTTTACCATCAATGTTAAGACTATAATATACAAAGAGATATGGATTTTTAGTGAATTCTGGATGTAGGGCTGCACCAAGCAAACCGCACTCGCTACCCTGCTCAAATACACCGTCACTGGGCTTACTGACATCTAAAATCTGCGTTTTTTGAGAGTCAGATTCTCTCAACTTTACGCGTTGGATTTGGCCACACTTTTCGAGCACCAAAATTTCGTCTTTCCGACCCGGGACGGGGACTATTCCGAGAGGCTGGACAAATTTCAGAGAGCCGAAAGCGGGTTCACCCCGATAGGCAATTTCTGTCTGCGCATGTCCTTGGGTAAGGGAAAAAATCGCAACTACTAGTAGAGCGATCATGAAGTCAATTTTCATGGTGAGGGGTGGAGGAGTAAACTCTCGAATACTGATGACAGTAAATTGAGTAAGTGCAAGTCGGGGTTACGCCCCGCTGGTCCGTCCGGCACCCCCCATGTAAAATACCTTTATTTTTCGCTGGTTTTATTCGCACACATGGCTAATAAATAAACCCGCAATACTGCACCCAACAAATAATACCTATGTCCAAAGCCCTCACCAAATCCCAAGTCGCTGCCGCTATCGCTGAAAAGAATGAGCTCAGCAAAAAACAAGCTGTAGCGATTCTCGAAAGCATCGCTCAACTCGCTTACAAGAACGCGAAGAACTCCTTCACGCTTCCTGGTCTCGGTAAGCTTGTTCTCGTTCAGCGCAAAGCTCGCCTCGGTCGCAATCCTGCTACTGGCGAAACTATCCAGATCAAAGCTAAGAAGGTCGTAAAATTCCGCGTAGCGAAAGCTGCGAAGGACGCGATCCTCGGAACTAAGTAATTTTCGAATTACTTTCTTCAAACAGAGGCGTCTCATTGAGGCGCCTCTGTTTGTTTTAGGGTCTAAATCATTAGTGATTTTTTAATTAAGTGAATCCATGAAGAGGATTTTCTTGCCCCGCCACCCCGAGATGGAGTGAATGGTCTCTACGCAAGAAGCCCGGGTGGCGAAATGGCAGCCGCAGCGGATTCAAAATCCGCCGCCCCTTAAAGGCATGAAGGTTCGAGTCCTTTCCCGGGCACTTGCGTAATTGAGAAAAATTTTGGAACTACGAAAGTAAGTGACTAAAAAATTTCCAGCTCGTGCCAGCGCCAACAGCGAGCAGACCAAGCAGCAAGAAGAGTGAGGCGCATCCACGTTTCGATAAATTTTCTTTGTAAGATAAACCACTACCCGGCAAACCGACCGTGCCATCGACCCGATCTTTTTTTATATTGATCGTCGCCCCAGGTCGCCCCACCGAAGCCGACACTCCGGTTTTAGAAATATTTATTTTAAAAAACTTACCCAGCGAGACGACCTTACGGAATCGAAAATAGCCCATAGTTGAAAAACAGAGATTAAGGGGTGGGCGGCCTAATTGGCAACACACCTTAAATAAAACAGAAAATAAGGGGGAAATCTAGATTTAGAATTTATGACACAAGTTCTGGCTTCGCTGACTTGCTTTTTTTAAAACGACACCTATATCTACAATCGTTCTTTAATAACACATCACGAGCAAGGGCTGGCCATCAAACCGCCCCTTTGCACCAACCGAGCCTTCACTGGCCGCGGTGGTTTTTAGAAATCAAAAGTTTCTAAGATGAGGACCGAAAGGTCATAAATCCTACCCAACTCTGGGTTGATCGTGATGCGTCGCTTTATCCAAACACGCTATGATCAACACAGACTCATCCTCCCTCCCAACCTCCACTCCGTCACGTCTTTCCCTACGCGTGAACGAAGAGAACCGCCGTCACCATCTCTGGAATAACAATGGCACGTGGTGGATTCATTACACCCTGCACTTCGCCGATTATACCGCGCAGAGAATTCGCCGTTCACTCCGAACGTCCGAGCTTGAAGAGGCTATTCGTCGGCGCGACGAAATCATCAACGCATCACGCAGCCAGGCTATTAGCCGTTAAGTTATTTCTTCTTCTTAACTTTCTCGGCCTTATCTTTCGACCCCTTGTCCTTAGTCCCCACGTCTTCCGGATAGCAGGAACGATCATCTTCCATCGGAAATTTTTTAGCTTCACGCAAAGTAATCACCCAAGCTGGGCCAACGTCTTGCGGCGTCAGAACTGTAAAATTGCTTAACTCTTTTTTCTCTGACCAATTAGAAGGGAGTGCCTCTATTTTAAATCCTTTCTCAGCGGGTGGATATTTAATTTTTCCATCTCCCAAAATAGTATTACTTTTATAGCGATTGGGTTTGGTGGTGATGCTACCCATCGGAGTTTTCCCATCGGGCAAAGACCCTTCCACAACCGCGCCGGGGGTGGTATTAATAAAACGATTATCCATGATGTCCGAATCTTCCGGCAAGAGAACCATCTGTTCAGCCGGCCAATGTTTTTTGAAATCGGATCCCATCTCCAAACAACTACCCTTCACATTAGCGACGACGTTATTGGCTAACATTAATTTTTTAACTTGGGGGTACGACGTCACGTTGCCGTCGGTATTTTTGGTACTCGCCGCCCGGTCTTTAACGTGGGGCTCATAATCAGGAGTCAAAGCACTCCCAATATATTCCCCTGCGGATACGCGAATTCCATACTCCGTCCCCGAGACATAGTTTTGGATCACCGTATTATTGGCGCCCGACATCCGAAGGCCTTGAGCTTGTTTAACACCCTGGCCTAAAATCACGTTACCCTTCACGAGGTTATTGGATCCACGGCGAATATTAATGCACCCAGCGGTAGCGATTACCGTATTATTTAAGACCTGATTGTAGTTAGATTTAAGGGAGACGATTTCTGTGCCTTCACCGTCGGCATGATCAAAAAGATTTCCTTCCACCGTAAAGTACGCTCCGTCCTTCCCCTTCTCATCAAATTTTCCTGAACCCCAGACACGAATATTCTCCCGTCCATTCAGTACTTGATAAGGGATATTTTTAAAATACGAAAACTTCACCGCATTGTAGCGACTGTTCTCAATCGCATTACCCACGAGGGGTTGCTTATTGTTTTTTCCTTTGAAGTAGCAACGCTCCACCGTGTTATTACTTCCCGTGAAAAACACCCAGTAGTATGACGTTTTAAAATCGGACGGATTATAATCCACCATCGCCGTGTTTCTCAAAACGCCGTGATGGGAATTAAATCTGATTACTGAATTTTCATCCCCCTCACCTGGACTAATCGATCCTTGGTAAAAGAATAAGCCATCGACCACAATGTGTGGAAAATTAAAATCACAGTTTGATGAGCCATTTAAAATCACTTCTCCAGGCACTTTAGCTTTAACGGTGAGCGGACGACTCTCCGTTCCCCCACGAGCGAATTTGATATCAATATTCGAATAGGTGCCGCTCTCGACCAAAACCACGTCTCCACTCGCTGCCGCACTGATTGCTGCTTTGAATTGAATATCATTTTTCACAACAATATCACGAGCCGATAAAGCAGTGGCAAAAACTGTGCAAAAAATGGCGAGAGACTTTGATGACATCCTAGTAATCTTTTAAACCCCTAAAGGTTGAAGAAGTTAAGACTAACTTAATCTCAAGGCGCGGGCGCATTCGACCGTAAAATGGTGATATTCTAAAGAGTCTCGCATCTCAGCGCGGCGGGGTCGCGGTAATGGATTGCGTAACTCCTTAATGATTCTCGCCGGTTGTCCGCCTAAAATAAATACGCGATCAGCCAAATAAGCAGCCTCATGTACGCTGTGCGTCACATGCAATGCAGTGAAATTAAGCGTCTGATGTAAATTCACCAAGGTATCGTTCAGTTGATTACGAGTGAGCTCATCCAAGGCCCCACTGGGCTCATCCAATAAAAGTAATGCGGGCGAAAGAGCGAGTGCTCGAGCAAGTGAGACGCGCATACGCATACCGCCCGAAAGCTGATCGGGGTAAGATTTTTCTTTACCCTCTAATCCCACCATCGCTAGGAGACGCAGACTTTGTTCAGAAATTTTTTCTACAATCTCACCACGCAGGATCATCGGCAATTCCACATTTTCTTGAGCGTTGAGCCAAGGCAATAACGTGTGCTCTTGAAAAACAAAACCCTGCTCGTGTGCCGCGCAGTGATACTCGCCTGCGGATAAAGGTTGGAGTTGAGCAGCGACTTTTAGGAGAGTCGACTTACCACAGCCCGACGGACCTAAGATGGAAATAAATTCGCCTGCCTGCACGGATAGCGAAAGTGATGCTAAAATTTTTTGGTCTCCAAAAGAAACCTCGGCCTCTACCCATTGAAGATAAGGCGTCATCGGAAAATTTAAAAGCGAGCGCCGACGCGGGCAGCTAAGCCGACGCGACTGCTGGTTTGAAAGACGGCCTGCGTTACGCTGTCGTGATTATAGGTGTAGCGGCTGAAAGGCGTCCACTCCACCGCTCCACGTACGAACCATGTGCCGGAGCTTTCTAAAAACTGTGTAATACCCACGCGCGCGACTGCTTCACCGATGGCGACTGCGCGACTGCCGTAAGCCGCATCCGCTAATTGGAAACTTAAAGTTTCATAGGCGAAGGTGAAATCCAGGGTCGTCGATTTGTTTTCCGTTAAGAAGCTGCGAACGATTAAACCATTTTGTAAGCCATTCACGCGCAGTTCGACTTCGGCGTAGCGGCAAGGTGACCAAATAAGTTTAAGATAAGGAATAAGCAGAAGGCCATTTTCAAAACGATCTTCGAGTAATACGCCGATTGATAAATCCGTTTCCGCTTCAGGTCTCCAGCGTGCCGCACCGCCTAGGCCCCAGCGAAATCCTTCGGAGAGACTTAAGGAATCTTCTTTGGCTGACTCCAGAGCGTAAATTAATTGCACCGCATATTTTTCATTCCAGTTCCATTGCTTAAAGCCCGTGATCATTAAATCGCTGGTCTTACCAAAGTGGCGATCCGAGGAAGCGAGGGCTCCGGAGAAATCGTTGGTATAATTATAATATTCTAAATCGATGACGCTGTCTTCGGTTTTATAAATCGCTTCAAGGCCTGAGCGACTCCGACCATAGCTACCAGCGACGGTTGAATGGGAAACCTCTTGTTTCGACTGATTCTGCCAATCCAACATCACAATCCAAGGTTTGGAAGGGGCCACTTCAGCGGCAACTAGGGGCGAACTAATTGTACAAATTATAGCAAGTTGTTGTATTTTAGTCAGCATCAGTATTCGTATTTAAGTATTTATCTCAAATTCGTTCGAAAGCAAGTGGGTTAGTGGGTGTGCTGAAAATTTGGCACAAACTTTGCTTAATAATAAACATCATGCTTATTTTTGCTACTACCTCGACCGTAAACGCTGGAGACAATGCATGGGTCCTTGTGAGCGCTGCGCTTGTTTTAGTCATGTGTATTCCTGGACTGTTTCTTTTTTACGGCGGACTTGTTCGAAGCAAAAACGTTTTATCGATTGCTGCACAGTGTCTGGCACTCACCGCGATGGGAATACTCATGTGGTGGGGCTTTGGATACAGCTTGGTCTTTGGTACATCGCTCGCGGGATCAAACCTCGGACACATCTTCGGTGGTACCGAGCACTTCGGTTTCGCGGGTATCGGTGCGGGTGCGAGTAACTATGATGGAAGAATCTCCTCGGGGACTTTTGCTATCTTCCAGGCAATGTTTGCGGCCATCACTCCTGCTTTAATCATTGGTGCAGTAGCTGAGCGTATGAAATTTTCTGCGGTCATGTTATTTTCTGCGATTTGGACGGTTGGTGTTTATTATCCGATGGCCCACGCCATGTGGGGACAGTCGGGAGATTTTTCTGGAATCGCTAACGCACAATCCACTTTCAAAGCCATCGACTTCGCAGGTGGAATCGTCGTGCATATGACTTCAGGTTGGTCGGCACTCATTCTCTGTCTCATCGTGGGTCCGCGCGAAGGCTTTGGTAAACGCGCCATGCCTCCACACAGCATGGTCTTATGTGTACTGGGTACGGGCCTACTTTGGGCAGGCTGGTATGGCTTTAATGCAGGTTCCGCGCTCGCTGCTGATGGCATCGCCGTCCAATCATTTTTAACCACCACGCTGGGCGCAGCGGCCGCAACATTGGCTTGGGCAGTGGTAGAAATTTTTCATCGAGGCAAACCATCGGTGCTCGGATTGTGCTCGGGCGCAATCGCCGGACTCGCCACGATCACCAACGCTGCTGGATTTGTCAGCACAGGTTCCGCAGTAATCATTGGTGTGTTAGCGGGCGTACTTTCTTACGCGGCTTGCTCGTACTTAAAAAGCAAATTGAAATATGATGACGCGTTAGACACTTTCGGCGTGCATGGAGTCGGAGGCACCATCGGCGCAATGGCGACAGCTCTACTCTTTTCCCCACAAGTAAATCCTGCAACGGAAGGAATTATGTCATCCGTAATTAAAGGTCAGTTAGTCGCCATGGGTGCATGTATTATTCTTTCTGTAGTAGCCACTGCTCTCATTGCTAAACTCGTTCAAAAAACGATTGGACTGAGACCAACCGAAGAGGAAGAAGCACAGGGACTCGATATCGCTGACCACGGCGAAGAAGGCTACAATCACGGTTAATTATAAAATCCTAAATCAGGTCAGCCCAGTCGTGTGGGTTATAAAACTACGATTTGCTCGAAAAGTGACAGGCTTTTTTGAGCTTTAAGTTTAATTTTAATCAAAATGAGCGGTTCGGCATCATCCCGGCCACTTGGCACAACCATTGCGATTAGGGACATGCCATGAAAACATTATTAAGAACCCTAACCCTACTTGCTTTCGCAGCGATGCCCTTCTGGGCAGCAGCCGCTGAAGAAGCTAAACCCGCAACGCCGCCACCCGCGCCGTCCTTAGAACAGCGCATCGCTGGTCTCGAAGCCTACCTCGGTAACGGAGATCCTACCGCAGCTTTAAAAGATGCTAAGGGTGTAATCCCAACTGGATTAACCACTGCAGCAGCAAGCACCAGTGGTCCAGGTCACAACGGATTCATGATGATCTGTGCAGCGCTAGTTTTATTCATGACCTTGCCTGGTCTCTTCCTCTTCTACGGCGGTTTAGTTCGTAGCAAGAACGTCCTCTCCGTCATCGCGCAATGTTTTGGCTTAGCCGGATTAGTCACCATCCTCTGGTGGGCAGTCGGCTACTCATTCGTCTTCGGTAAAAGTTTCGATGGAACCTTACTCGGTCACATCTTCGGTGGTAGCGAATACTTCTTCTTAAACGGAGTAAACTCTCTGCCTAATACCGACTACGCTTACTGGACTTCCCAAAACGTATTCGCGATGTATCAGCTGATGTTCGCAATCATCACTCCTGCACTGATCGTCGGTGCGATTGCTGAGCGTATGAAATTCTCTGCCCTCATGCTCTTCATGGCAGGTTGGATGTTCCTCGTCTACTTCCCGATGGCACACGCGATCTGGGGTATCACCGGCGACATGAATGGTGTATGGAATGCTAAAGCTACCATCAAGGCGATCGACTTCGCAGGTGGTACGGTTGTGCACATGACCTCTGGTTGGTCCGCACTCCTGTTATGTATTATCCTCGGACCTCGGATTGGTTTCGGCAAGAAATCCATGGCTCCTCACAGCATGGTACTCTGCGCAATCGGTACCGGAATGCTCTGGGTAGGTTGGTATGGTTTCAATGCTGGTTCAGCGGTTGCTGCTGACGGTGTTGCTTCCCAAGCCTTCATGACCACCACACTCGCTGCTGCTGTAGCTGCGTTCACTTGGGCTGGTCTAGAATGGATTCTCCGCGGTCACGCTTCCGTACTCGGCTTCTGCTCAGGCGCGGTGGCTGGTCTCGTTGTGATCACTCCTGCAACCGGTTTCGTCACCGCTAACGGTGCCGTTCTCATCGGTGTACTCGCCGGTGTCGTTCCATTCCTCGCTGTGGTTTACCTCAAAGCTAAACTCGGCTACGATGACGCACTCGATACCTTCGGTGTTCACGCCGTCGGTGGTACTCTCGGTGCAATCATGACGGGCGTACTCGCGACCGCAGATGCTAACCCAAATCTCTTAACTAATCTTAAAGACGTTGTGGGTAACACTCTACTCAGCGAACAGTTCAAAGCGATCGGCGTAACTCTTGCGCTCTCACTCACAGCTACATTGATTCTGGCTTACGTGGTGAAGGCTCTCGTTGGTCTTCGTCCTACTGAAGAAGAAGAAGCTCGTGGCTTGGACATCACCGATCACGGTGAAGAAGGTTACAATTATAACTCCTAATTTAATCCTAGGATTATAAACCACAAAGGCCGCTCAGCAATGGGCGGCCTTTTTATTGGACCACTCCCCCGCACTCCCCTCTCGCACGGTTGGGAATCAGAAACCCCTCAATGTCATAATGATATTGCCATTTTGGAGATGCTGACAGTAGACTGTCTTTAATTAACCCAAGCCATGTTAAAACCATCAGCCATTCTTAATGACGACGAGTTTATGGGCACAGCCGAAGAGCTGGCCGACTTCGTCTCCAATAAACTGGTCGAACTGGGCTTCGGTGCCCAACACAACACGAGCGAGCGCCTCGTCCGCTTCTACGTCTACCAGGGTATCATCAGCAAGGCAGACCGCGCCCTGGACGATCGACGGAAGGCCAACTTCGGCCCCACCCAAGTTCGCCAACTTCTCTTAGCCCGACTGCTCTCCGAACGCGGTTGGGACCTGGACCGGATTAAATCCCTCCTCATCGACAATAGTTCTGCCCATAAATTAAATAGCCTAATCGATAGTTTAGCCACGCCCACCGAAGCAGAAAAGCTCCTCTTCAAAACTAAAAGTAGTTCGTT
>JBAXIK010000033.1:0-15520 GCA_037138415.1 Opitutia bacterium
ATCGATTTTGATTTTCCGAGCGCGGTACCCTTAGCGGTCGTATTGAGTGCGACGGGAATGAGCCCAGTCGTCCAATCGTGACAGTGAATGATATCGGGTATCCAATTTAGGGCCAGGCAGGCATCGAGTGCGGCGCGACCAAAGAAGCAGGAGCGTTCGGCGGTGTTTTCCTGTTCGGGATAAATTTCACGAGCACCATAGTATTCGTGGTGTTCGATGAACCAAGCTTCTGCTTTCGGTGCTAAATCGATTTTTCTGACGCGACAGGTGGCGCTGAGTGGATCGCCGGCGACGTCTACTTTTAATGATTCGATCAGGGTGCCTAGTTTTTCTTGATCGGGTACAGAGCCGTAAAGGGGCGAGACCACGCGCACTTCATGTCCTTCAGCGGCTAAAGCTTTGACCAGACCAGCCACCGCATCACCCAGCCCACCAGCTTTGGACCACGGGGTGAGCTCGGGACTGATATGGAGAATCTTCATTCTCAATTATGCTGTCGGTTTCGAACTGCGACCTATCCAATTGATTAGGGGGACGCAGGCCAAAAGTAAAACGAAGGCGATTACCATCGAAAAGTTTCCGGCAAAATCGTGAACGGTACCTAAGAAGGAAAAATCTTTGCTACCCATTTCCGCACCCCAGAAATCTCGATCCAGTGAAACGGATCGATGTTCGAGGGCGTAGAAGGCGAGATAGGTATTGCGGAGAATATTTACCATGATGGCAACCGCTCCAGAAATAATAATTAAAAAGATGCGACGAACGAGTGACCCAGGAAAACCACCTTCAATAAAGATAGCGCCTAAAAAAGCACCCACGAATACACAGGCGGAGAGTGAGCGAATGCCCGAGCAGGCATCGGCAATGCCGACTGCATCCTTGTTGGCGAACTCGATCGTATTGCCATTCACTTTAATCGTTTCACCCGAAAGTCTTAAAACTCCGGAAACGAATTCAGTGACGTTGGTGAGCAGTTCGCCTTTGATGCGGTTATCGACGAGATAAAGAAACGGACCAGAAATAATCCAAACGCAGGCTGGGAATAGAAGAAGTCCAACAATGCTCCAGCGGACCGCGTTAGAAGGCATCGATCCTTCATCTGCTTGGGCTGAGATAAAACCGAAACTCAAAACTGTGCCGACGAGACCAAAAGAAATCGCAATCGTAGGACCTACGCCAGTTCCGTAGATAGCTCTGACGGCACCACCACCGACAAACGTAAGTATTGAAAAAAGTGCAGTGAAGTTAACCACCGCCATAAACCAGCGCGAAGTGGGATTTCCGATGATGGTTTTTTGTCCGGTTAAATAGGCGTACAGTTCATCCCAACGTTCGTAGAGTACGTAAGCAGAGAAGAAGGGGACCAGATAGCCGAAGGTATAGTCGTTCTTAGTGCTCCAGATGTTCCACTGATCCCAGCATGTGAGAGCAGTCATTCCGACGATAATACCGCAAAGTCCGAGGGTGGTTTTATCGAGTCGAGGTTGCGAGGTTGTACTCATGAAAGTTTGGGCACGGCGGCGAGGAGAGTTTTCGTGTATTCTTCTTTCGGGTTCTGCAGAATTTGTGCGGGAGTGCCAGCCTCAACAATTTCACCCTTCGACATCACTAAAATATGGTCACTAATGTGTTCAACTACCGCCAAGTCGTGTGCGATAAAGAGATAGGTTAATTGTAATTGCTCTTGAAGGTCTTGTAATAAATTCACTACTTCGGCTTGAACTGAAACATCGAGTGCGGAAACGGGTTCGTCACAAATGATTAAGGACGGCTCGACGGCTAAGGCGCGGGCGATGCCGATACGTTGACGCTGGCCGCCTGAAAACTCATGAGGATAGCGATAGAGATATTCTGCGGGTAGTTTTACTTTTTTCAGTAAATCAGCGCAGCGCGCTTCATGGTCGGCTTTACTGAGTTGTGGAAAATGGATTTCGAGGGGTTCGGATAAAATTCCTAAAACATCAGATCGCGGATCGAGCGAGTTATAAGGATCTTGGAAAATCATCTGAATTTTTTTACGCCAAGGTAAAAAATCACGATTAGATTTAGTTCCGATATCGACCCCTTCGTATAAAATTTTTCCTTCCGTGCAGGGGGCGAGGCGAATGATTGATTTGCCGGTCGTACTTTTACCTGAGCCCGATTCACCCACGAGTCCTACTGTTTTGCCTTTAGGGATAGTGAATGAAATATTATTTACGGCGCGCTTGGGGATATTTTTCTGAAAAAACCAATGAGCTCGACCAGGATAATCGACGGAAAGATTTCTGACTTCTAATAAAGGCGTAGACATTTTATGAGAGATCGGTGGGAAGGGTGGTAAGGCGGCGACGCTTTTGTCCGAGTCGGGGAATGCAGGCGATGAGTCCTTGAGTGTAAGGGTGGGTAGGATGCTCGAGAACATGCTGCGCGCTACCTGTCTCGACTACTTTTCCGTGTCGCATGACAATCACTCGATTAGCAAAATTAGCCACAATGCCGAAGTTGTGAGTAATTAGTAAGATGCTCATGCCACGTTGGCGACAAAGGTGGGCGAGTAGATCGATGATTTCTTTTTGAATGGTGACGTCGAGCGCCGTGGTTGGTTCATCGGCTACTAAGATGCGAGGATTACAGGCCAGGGCCATAGCGATCATGACGCGTTGTTGCATCCCTCCGGAGAGTTCATGTGGGTATTGTTGAGCGACTTTCTCAGGCTCATGAATACGAACTTCGTTGAGTGACTGAATGACCGCGGCTTGTACATCGGTAATTTCGGGACGATGGATTTTAATCGCTTCGGCAATCTGAAATTCGACTGAATAAACTGGATTCAGCGAGGTACCTGGATCTTGGAAAATATAGGCGATAACTTTGCCGCGATACTTAGAGATTTCTTTTTCGGATAAACTCAGGAGGTTGATGCCTTCCAGATTTATTTTACCGCTGACGACGCAGGTGGGGGCACTGGGCAAAAGTTGAGTGAGGGCTAAGGCGGAGACGGATTTACCTGAGCCTGATTCACCCACAACGGCCAGAACTTCTCCGCTATTTAATTCATAGGATACGCCCGAAGCCGCGACCGTAGCTTTATCATGGGCATGAAAAGTAATCGTGAGGTCCTCAACTTTTAATAAAGGCGTAGCCGACATTTTTGTGAGTATGAAAGTTTAAACAGAGAAGGGAAAGGCAGAAGATTGATTATTCCGTGCGCCACTGGTCGTAAATTTGCGTCGTGGGTGGAAGTTTATCCTCAGGAGTCAGAGATTGAAACCACTGCGGACGCTTGAGGAGTGTTTGAATACGGGACTTTTCATTAGGTTCTATCCAGAATAGTCCAGTGCTGAATGGGTCATCGCTGGTGCGGACATCAAACTGAGTCGGCCATTTTAGCCAATTCCAGTAGGCGAGGCGATAGCTCGGCACGCAAAAGGCAGGAATGAAACTCGCTTCATCGTGGATGAGTTGCTGAGCTTTGAAGCTCAACTGAATCATTTCAGATTTATCGGTGGATGTCCTAAAGCGGTCGATGATATCGGACAGTTCAGGAATATTAGTTCCTGTTATATTGTTAGTTTGTCTTTTCGCGACGAGTAATCCGTCCACGGTTTTTTCTATAGCGTTATCGCCGTGATGTGATTGCCATAACTCGGGTTGCAATCCGGTTGCACCCCAGGCCCAGAAACAGAGTTCGTGATTTTTCTCCATCACTTTTCGATACATCGTGGTATGTTCGAGAACTTCGGGGCGGTATTCGAGTCCGCAGAGTTTGGCGGATTCGATGAGAGTGGGTAAAAACTTTCTTCGTTCGCTATCATCCATCGTTAAACGAATGGAGAGTCGGGTGCCATCGGGCTTGCGCAGAATACCATCGGATCCGACTTGGGTAAAGCCAGCTCGGACGAAGGCAGCTTTGGCGAGGGTTGGACTAAATTTACGAGCTTTGATGGAGGGGTTGGTGAATTCGCCATAGCCTTGGCTGAACTGATTGAGACGTTCATAATCCCCGCGATAAAATGTATCGATGACTCTTTGAAAATCCGTCGCATGTTGTAATCCGATGCGTATATTTAAATCAGACAGCAGAGGTTTGAGTGTATTAATATAAAGACCGAAGGGCGGGCGAGGTACGTCATTAAGGAAGCGGGCCTTTTGAATGAATCCAGCTTGGTAAGGTTCGGTTGAATTGGCGCCATACCAGAACTTCGGGGTGCCCATGAAAAACAAATCACATTCACCTTGGAGGAAAATTTGATGTGCTTTATCCATTTCACGGATGACTTTAAATTCGATGGCGTCGACGTTGTAGCGGTGTGCGGTATAGCGTTCATGATCGCCCCACCAATGGGGTATGCGGCGCAGCGTTATGCGTTGTCCGCGAATAAAATCTTCATCGGGAATGGTGTAAGCGCCGGTCGTGGGTTGGAACCGATCAGCATAGACTTTGCAGTAGTCGGGTCCGAAATTTTTATAGAATTGCCGAGGAGTTGGACTAATTGATCCAAGAATGTTTAATGGGTCGGGCTTCTTAGCCGGTAAATGAATCGCGATGGTGAAGTCATCGAACTTGGTGATTCCTGCAAATTCCTTAGTGTAAAAATCATTATACCAAGGTGCATTAATCCATGGTGATTGGTAGAAGTAGAAAGTGTAAAGATAGTCGTTGGCACTGATCGGTTGGCCATCGGTGAACTTTGCTCTTGGATTGAGTCTAAAGTAGGCGGTGAGGCCGTCATCGGAAACCGCCCAACTCAAGGCCAAGCAAGGAATCGGTTTTAGAGAATTAGGATGCAGAGTGACCAGTGAGAAATCGTTACCATCATAAGCGAAACCTCGAAAACTATTATTTGAATTGGGCCCAACGCGACGTAAGACCGGCGGCGTGCCATTAATAAAATAATTAAGAATTCCACCGCGTTTGGCTTGAGGGTCGGCAAAGATGGGCTCTTGGGGGTCGGTCACCCATTTTAAATTTTTCGGAATAGAGTCGGACGACTCGAATTTAAAGAAGCCTGACTTTTCTTTGTAGTAGGCTTGTGCGTGAGGATCTTGATAAATCTCATTGAGGCTAGTTTCGGCACGGGCGATTAAAAAAACCAAACACGCCAAAGTTTTTACGATCAGTTTTTTCATGAGTTAGAGTCCTTCCCATGGAACGCTTCGCGTAATCCTTCACCGATGAAATTAACCATGATTAAAAGTGAAACCATGCAGGTAACGGTCGAAGTAATAATCCACCAGGCATTCCAATTCTCCTTACCTTGACGAAGTAAATCTCCCCAAGAAGGCGTGGTGGGTGGAAGTCCAAAGCCTAAATAATCGAGAGAGGATAATGAGGCGACGACGGCAGCGATACTAAAGGGCGCCATGGTAATAATGACGGACATCGAGTTGGGTAAAATGTGTCGGGTGAGAATTCTCCAGTCCGATGCCCCGAGTGCTCTGGCGGCGGCGACGTAATCACGAGCGGCTTCACGGTAAGCGGCCGCTCTCATTTGATGGGCGATACCAATCCACGAAAAGGCCACGAGAATTAAAACGAGAATGAATAAATTCGGTTCAAACAGCGTCGCTAGAAAAACGATCACGTAGAGAAATGGGATGTTGGACCAAATCTCGATGAAGCGTTGCATGACTAGGTCGAACCATCCCGCCCAGTAACCCATGGCTGCGCCTAAAATCAGACCGATAGCATAACTCGCCAGCATGTAGATGATTGAGGCGATGAGTAGAATTTGAAATCCGCCAAAAAGTCGGGCTAACACATCGTGGCCCGATTCATCAGTACCTAAGATGTGTCCGTCTAAGCCTGGGGTACTAGGGTAGGGAATAAAGCTGTTGAGCTGTTTACTCGGAATCTCTTGATGGTTCGTTAAAGTTTTCTCCGGAACGCCGTTAATATATTTACTGAGCAATAGCGTTTCACCTGATTGATCACGAATTCGAAACTCTCCATCGAGTTTACCATTTTGTACCGACCAGGTACTACCACGGGTGCCGTCGGGATTTAAAATAAAAATCCTACTATCAAGAATCACTGAGTCGTCGGGATACAGATAGGTTTTATTTTTACCCTCGGTTTTAGATTTTACGGGCAAATAGACTTCAGAAACTTCGGTGGGAGAAAAAGGTATGAGGGGTAGCAAAACCCAATCCTCAGATGCTTTTTGATTAAAGATAATTTTGAGTCGTCGATAGTTAGGCTCGGTCTCTTGCGCCAATCCAAATTCATACCCACTGATGGCGCCTTCCACTATGGGGAATCGATAATGATTATCGTATTTAACGATTAAGGCTCGTGAGCCGACTAATAAAGGTCCGAGCAAGGCCAAGAGGCATAATGTGCCGATAATGATGAGTGAAAACCACGCCCGTTTGATGGAGCGGAATTTCGCGAAGCGACGTTGGGTGATGGGACTCAGGGCAATCATTTTTGGAAACGAATGCGTGGATCCACTGCTGCCACGCAGAGGTCGGAAAGAATATTTCCAATGAGGAGCACGAGGCTCGAAATGGTGAGTAGGCCGAGAAAGACTGGAAAATCGCGATGAACTAAGGCATCGTAACTCAAAAGTCCGATGCCATCGATGTCGAAGGTGTATTCAATGAGGAATGAGCCAGTCAGAAAGAAGCCCAGGTTTTGTCCGAAGGAGGCTGCGAGCGGAATAATTGAATTTCGTAGGGCATGCACATACAGCGCACGGCGGGAGCTGACGCCTTTAGCTTTGGCGGTGCGCATGTAGTCGGCTGAGAGATTATCCAGTAGGCTGTTTTTCATGAACATCGTCATTGCGGCAAACGCTCCGGCACTTTCACAGGCTAAAGGCAGAATTGTAGATTTGATGGGTTCATCCCAATTAAATCCGGAGTGCGGTAGGAGAGTAAAATGGAAGCAAAATAAATACAATCCGCTTAGCGCGAGCACAAATCCAGGAATCGCGAAGCCAAAAAAGATTAGAACGGATGAGACACTATCGAAGAGTGAGCCATTACGAATCGCTTTGCTGATTCCGAGGGGCACAGCGATGAAGTATGCGATGAGCATACCCCAAAAACCAAACCAGATGGAGAGTGGAAGTTTCTGTAGAATTAAATCGATTACTGGTTTATCACTTTCGCTGGAGTATCCGAAACTGCCTTGGAGAATTCCGTGGAACTGGGATTGAAAGACGACTACGCGAAGATTTTTATCGGTATCATTAGGTAGAGGCGCTGCTTCGACTTTCCACTGACTTATATCCTGTGGGTCTTGGGTGCTTATGTTTAATTCACCCTTGGTATTTTTTTGAATAAATATTTTTTGAGTCGTGAATGATTTTAATGACATTACTTCGACTTCACCGCGTCCGACGGCATCGACACGCGTAATGGCCCAGTTGTTTTGGCCACGCACGATACCGAGCCACACACCGTAGGCTTCGAGCACCGGACGATCGAAACCGTATTGGCGTTTGAGATTATCAAGTTCTTCGGGCGAGGCAGGACCGTTGGCGGATAAGCCGACACGTCCGACCATTTTTTGTTGAGCTTGAATTTTCTCGGCCATTGCACGTTCGATTGGTCCACCGGGCACCAGTCGGGTCATGAGAAAAGCGACCAAAGTAATCCCGAAGAAAGTTAAGGGAATCAAAAGTAGCCGCCTGAGGACGTAGTCGCGCATGCGAGAAGATTAAAGCCAACGTTTAATGGGGAGGGGTCAATCTCGAAAGGACTCGGCTTGCACCATGACATAATTCCTCTTAACTTTATGCAGTGCAGGTATTATTGTTTACCAGTATATTCTTGATGGGTTTGCTCACGTTAGCGTTGGGCCTTTTGGTAACGTTTATCATTTGTTCACTTTGGCGCGGTAAAAATAAACACCCGTCGATGTGGTGGATTTATTTCTTCCTGCAAACTGCACTCTTAATTTTAATACGAATTCTTTATCGATTACGTGTCGTGGGAATCGAAAATATGCCGAAGGAGGGCGGGGTGCTCTTGGTATGTAATCACGTTTCCTATGTTGATGTTATTATTCTAGGCGTCCTATCGCCACGTCCCATAAAATTTTTATCCTACGAGGGCTTTGAACGTTCGTGGATCACGCGACTCATTATGCGTACGATGCGCACGATTCCCGTGGCAGAATCAAAAGCGAAAGATGCGATTCATAAAGCTTCAGATGCCCTCAAAGCGGGCGAGGTTGTTTGTATTTTTCCTGAGGGACATGTGACACGTAATGGTGGTATCTTGCCATTAAGCAGGGGATTCGAACTGATAGCCCGTAGAGCCAATGTACCGATCATGCCGGTTGCGATTGATGGATTATGGGGGTCGATTTTTAGTTTTAGAGGAGGAAAGTTTTTTTGGAAACTGCCTAAACATTTTCGTCGACCCGTTGCAGTAGTTTGGGGTGAGCCTTACGGAGCGAGTGAGTACGCAGCCACTCGATTTAAATTACTCGAATTAGCTGCAACTGCTTTTGCCTTAAGACCCTCGCTACAGGGCCATTTAGCAAAGGATGTGGTTCAGGGCTTGATGTTAAAAGGTAGTAGCACGGCAGTCATTGATCGCACGGAAAAACGACG
Source organism: Opitutia bacterium (assembly GCA_037138415.1). GTDB lineage: Bacteria > Verrucomicrobiota > Verrucomicrobiia > Opitutales > UBA953 > UBA953. The sequence continues at coordinate 8,550 of JBAXIK010000033.1, forward strand.
AATATTTTCTGGTTATTTAACTCTGACACTTTCTTGGTTTTTTGCGCAAACGCTCAAAAAGTCTACGAGTAAAAACCGTGTAGCGATTGTACTTCCCCCAGGTATTGGCGCGACGATTGCAAATATTGCCTGTGTGTTAGCCGATAAGGTGCCGGTGAATATCAATTTTACCTTAGGCCGAACGCCATTGTTGCATTGTCTCAAGCAAGCGGATGTGGACTGCTTTATTTCCGCTCAAGTTTTTAAAGAAAAACTCAGTGAAAAGTTCCCCGATTTTCCTTGGTCGGGAAATTTCATTGATATCGGTGATGCCTTGCAAAAAATTAAACGTTGGAAGATTGCTGGATGGTTGGGGTTATTATCATTTTTACCGACCCGTTTAGCTTATTCAGTTCTTGGAGTTCCACGGCATGGTGGTGATGCCGAAGCCGCGTTGCTTTTTACCAGTGGGAGTTCAGGTGATCCCAAAGGAGTGGTTTTAAGTCATCGAAACCTTCTCGCGAATTTAAGACAGATTGAGGACTCGGACATTCTTCCTGAACATTCCAAACTCTTATCTAGTTTACCTGTATTTCATAGTTTTGGATTCACGGTTGGAATTTGGTATGCACTCTCACGTGAAACAGTACTCATCACTACGCCATCACCTTTGGATACGGTGGCTTGTGTTAATGCGATTAAAGAGGAGGCTGTGACGATCACGGTCGGTACGCCTACGTTTCTTCGCCCCTATTTAAGACGGGCTACTAAGGAAGATTTAAAATCATTACAGTGGGTGGTCGCAGGAGCTGAAAAATTGCCTGATGATCTCGTTCAAGGTTTTACGGATGAACTCGATACCCCAATGCTAGAAGGTTATGGAATCACGGAGGCCAGTCCGGTGATTTCGGTTAATGTACCTAATCAAGTGGATGCCGAAGCTCCAGGCGGGGTTTGGCAGGGACACCAAATCGGCTCGGTGGGGCGTCCGCTTATTGGCATCGCCCTCCGCTTTCGTGATATAGACACCAACGAAATTTTAGCGCCAGGGCAGACGGGATTACTCGAAGTTCGAGGAGAGAATATTTTTAATCACTATTTGAGTGATCCGCACCGCACGCGCGAAGCTTTAGTTGATGGTTGGTATCGCACCGGTGATCTTGCGCGGATGGATGAAAACGGATTTTTATATTTAGCTGGTCGACTCTCTCGATTTTCAAAAATCGGAGGCGAGATGGTTCCTCACGGCACCATCGAGCAAGCTATTTTGAAAGTCTTAAATCTGCAGGGTGCCGCGGAAATCGTTTTAGCGGTGAGTTCGCAGGTCGACCCACAAAAGGGTGAGCAACTGGTTGTGTTACATACGATGGACATGGATGCAGAAATGGTGAAAAAGGGACTAGTTGCGGCGGGATTACCGAACCTGTGGGTGCCTAAATTGTTTAAAAAAGTGCCGAAGATGCCAATTTTGGGCACGGGTAAGCTCGATTTAAATACCTTGAAGCGTTTGGCGGGGGGTTAAGGCGGTTTTGGCTCGCTTGTGGCTTTGGCGTCTATGTCTTAAATATAACTATGTCTTCGAAAAAGAAATCCTCTTTGAAGTCGCCTAAAGCCAAGTCGCGACCAGCGAAAAAAATAGTCTCTAAGAAGTCGTCTGTCGCAGCGCATCGGTCCACGACCCCGAATGAACAGGATGTAGCCATCTTTCGTGATGCCATCTTACGTCACCTAAAAAGTACCTTCGCGCGTGATCCCATCACGGCGACACGGAATGATTGGTGGCTGGCTACCTCCATGGCGGCCCGTGATCTCATGCTCGAGCGTTACATCGCCACGCAAGCCGAGCATGCCAATAATAATGTGCGCCGCGTTTATTATTTATCTTTAGAATATTTAATGGGACGGGTACTCACTAACAATTTAGTGAATTTGCGGATGCGTCAGGTGGCGAGCGTGGCCTTGAAAAATTTAGGTCAAGACTTGGAAGTCATTGCGGATGATGAAGCGGACATGGGTCTGGGTAATGGTGGCTTGGGTCGCTTGGCGGCGTGTTTCCTCGATTCATTGGCGACGATGGATATCCCAGCTGTCGGTTACGGCATCCATTATGAATTTGGATTATTCCGTCAGACGTTCGTGCAGGGCCGTCAGGTCGAAGTGGCCGATGCTTGGCTCTCGAATAATAATCCCTGGTTGATTCGCCGTCCTAATTTAAATGTGCGCGTTCCGCTTTATGGACGCGTGGTCAATAAAATCGACGACTGTGGTAATCATCTCTCTGAATTAGTGGAGACCAAGGATTTACTCGGGGTGCCTTGGGATATTCCGATTGCGGGTTTTAATGCTTCGAGTGTGAACTTCCTCCGATTATGGGAATCGCGGGCAACGACGGAGTTCGACTTCCGTGCCTTTGATCGCGGTGGATATGTAGAAGCTGTGCGCGAACGTGATATCAGTGAAACCATTTCAAAGGTATTGTATCCAAACGACAGTACCGAAAGCGGAAAAGAACTTCGACTAGTCCAACAAATCTTCTTCGTATCTTGTTCCTTGCAGGATATTCTCCGTCGTTATCTTCGGCTCAATAAAAGTTTCGATCATCTCACCGATAAGATCGCGGTACAACTCAATGATACGCACCCATCCATTTCCGTCGCAGAATTAATGCGCCTATTGGTGGATGAGCATCGTCTGGGGTGGGATCACGCGTGGAATCTTTGTACGAAGATTTTCAGTTACACGAATCATACTCTCTTGCCGGAGGCACTGGAAACTTGGTCCGTACCCCTTTTCGAAAAAGTTCTCCCTCGCCATTTAGAAATTATTTATGAAATCAACCGCCGACATTTAGAAGCGGTGGATCGTCGCTGGCCGGGTGACAACGAAAAGAAAGCCGAACTTTCGATTATCCAAGAGGGCCCGGTCAAGCGTGTGCGCATGGCGCACCTCGCCGTGGTGGGCTCGCATCATGTCAACGGGGTAGCCCAATTATACCCGCTTATTACGCGAACATCTCTTCGCCAGTTTCGATCAACTTTGGCCAGAAAAATTTATTAATGTGACGAACGGAGTCACTCCGCGCCGATGGATTCGCGGCTGCAACCCAGCTTTAGGTCATCTTTGTGATGAGGTTGCGGGTCACGGCTGGGAAACTAATTTATCACAACTAAAGAAATTCGATACACTTGCTGATCGACCTGACTTCCAAGCAGAGTTCATGGGAATCAAGCACGCTAATAAAGTGAAGCTAGCGGCAAAAATTAAAGAATTAGTGGGTGTGGAAGTTTCGCCCGATGCCTTATTCGACGTCCAGATTAAGCGGTTGCATGAGTACAAGCGACTGCATCTTAACTTACTGCACATCCTTTACTTGTATCGAAAGATTTTAAATAATCCGCACACTCAATTCCAGTCTCGAGTTTGCATTTTTGGGGCGAAGGCTGCTCCGGGTTATGCGCTCGCGAAACATATCATCCACGCCATTAACCGCGTCGCCATGATCATTAATCACGACCCTCGCGTACGGGGTTTACTAAAAGTGGTATACTTACCTGACTATCGTGTTTCGTTAGCCGAACAAATTATTCCTGCTGCCGACTTATCCGAACAAATTTCAACTGCTGGGAAGGAAGCCTCTGGCACCGGTAATATGAAGTTAGCGCTCAATGGAGCGGTTACGATTGGAACACTCGATGGTGCGAATGTTGAAATTCACGAAGAAGTGGGTGACGATAATATGTTTATTTTTGGTCTGCAGGTGGAAGAAGTCGCGCAACTCCATTTAAATGGATATTCGCCTCAAGAGGTTTTAAATAAGGACTCTGAATTGGCTGCGATACTTGACTGGCTGCGTTCTGATACCTTCACGCCTGAGCAACCGGGTGCCTTGTCGCCTGTGGTAGACTCGTTGATTGAAGGAGGTGACCCTTATTTGGTCTTAGCTGATTTCCGGAGCTATGTCGAAGCGCAGGAGAGGGTAGAGACTGCCTTTGCGGATCGACGTCGCTGGGCGGCCATGGCCATTCGCAACGTCGCCCGCTGTGCAAAATTTTCTTCGGATCGTTCGATTAGCGATTACGCCACGCATATTTGGAAGGCTAAACCTCTGCCTGTTCCTCAATAATAACTGAGGATTGAGATTTTTAATAAAGGGATTAGATTGAATTCACCGTGGAGAAACATCTTTCAGTCGTATTGATGGTAGTGTGCGGTTTCGGCTTAGAGCTACGGGCTCAGTCTAAGCCAGAAAATCCACGCCTAGCAGGTTTTACCGCCACCTCCGAGGGTGGAGTAGAGGGCACTCAATCGATTAAGTACGATGAGAATGGAAGAATCATTGAGGCTAATATCGTAAGTCCGATTTCTAATGCTCGGCCAACGGTTCCAAGCACTCGGCCGGTTGTTTCAAATGCCGAGATGCCCAAATCTGTTTCACAAAGCCCAACGGTTTCGACAGGTATGACCACGAGTGACGGCAGAAAAGTTCCTTTTGCTCTTTCAGGTAATGGGGGAAGCAAACAAGTAGACTCATCGGTCGATTTTAACTCGGCGCTCAAAAATGCCTCTAAGATGTCCAATGTAGCTGATAAGAAATTTGATACCAACAAGGCAGAGTTAAATACGAACACTCCCTATTCGCGTGAGAATGTTATTACTTTCGATACATGGAGTGGTAAGTATGATGTGTATGGACGTAAAAAAGCTGAGGTTGAAGTTGTGGATACTTTTAATCGTGGTGAGTTGAAAAATAAAAATGTGATCGAAGTGAAATCCATTGATCGACAAACCGCTGAACTATCTGGCAGGCTGGCTGTGGTAAAAGGTATGGATGCTCGATTATCCAACGATAAGAATAGCCGCTATGATGTGGCTCCATCGAGTCCATCTGACCGAGTTATTTCCAAAACAGTAGACCAGTTATCGATGCAAGATATCAACCGATACCAATTTCGCCGTAACCGTTCCGACGCCCCTGGATTACCTGTAGTTAAGCCCGGCTCGGATGAGGTTCAAAATAAGAGCGGAAAGCCGTAATGAGGGTTTTTGATTGGCAGAGTGAGTTTGAAAGCCTAAGAAATTAGTTTGCCCATCATGAGTGAAGCACCTGCACGTTCAGCCAACAACACTGTTACCGATTTAGAGGTGAAGGATGCATATATTATTTTTGAATCAGTATGGACCAGCCTCGAGCGCGAGATGGGTCGCGATAAGTTATTTTTCCCTCGCGAAATTTTCTGGCTTAACGGTGCCCCAGGTGCAGGTAAGGGCACCAACACTGACTTTATTCAGCAGTATCGTGATTATGCGGCAGCTCCTATTGTAATTAGTGACCTGCTTTCGAGTGCCGAGGCTCGTAAGCGTATTGATGCGGGTATGCTGGCCGGCGATCGCGAAGTGGTCGAACTACTTTTTAGAAAGTTACTTGAACCGCAATTTACCAATGGTGCCATTGTTGATGGTTTTCCTCGTTCGATGGTTCAAGTTGAATGCTTGAAACACCTCTTCGCTCGCCTGAATGAGTTGCGCCATGAATTTAGAGCTTCACCGAACGCGATAAAATTCCCGAAGCCGCACTACCATATTTTAGTTCTTTTCATTGATGAAAGCGAATCGGTACGTCGACAGTTGATGCGTGGTGAGCAAACTTTAGCATTTAATAAGAAAGCCGAAGCCGAAGGTTTGCCTTTAACCGAAGTGCGTAAGACTGATTTAACTACGGACGCAGCCCGTAATCGTTACCGGGTATTTAAAGAACGCACTTACGAGCCACTGCAGTCGTTGCGCGATATTTTCCACTACCATTTTATTAATGCCCAAGGTTCGATACCCGAAGTACAGGCCCGTATCATCAAGGAATTACAATATCAGAGCTCGCTCGAACTTTCGGAAGAGACTTACGATATTATTTCGAGTATTCCCCTTTCGACTCAGATTAGTCAGCACGCCCGACAAGATTTAGTCTTACGTCTGGATGACTATGCGGAGCGTCATAAAAAACTTTTCCGTGAGGTGGTAGATTTAATTCAGCAAAAGTTTCTACCGATTATTCAAGCTCACGCGATTTCGGGTCAGGCTCACATTAACAGTGAGGCTTCACTCTTTGAAGACCCCTTGGCTTTGGCCATGTTTATCGACATTTTCTCGGAGCGTGGATTCCACGCGGTAGTCGATCTCCACCGCATCGAGATCCCTGAATCCTTTGACGTAAAGACCGGACAGATTAACACCCGCGTTAAGAAGGTTTGGCGTGTTTCGATTCGCTTTGTGGGTTCAGAAATTCGACGCGGCCGTTAAGCTGGCACAAAAAAGGCGACTCCGGAGAGTCGCCTTTTTAATCAGTTAATAAGTGAAATTAACCGATAGCTTGAACGTAGAGTTGATTGGCTTTCTTCCAGTCGATGACTTTCCAGAATGCGTCAATGTAGTCGGGACGACGATTTTGATATTTTAAATAGTAAGCGTGTTCCCAAACATCGAGAGCGAGAACGGGATGGCCGTTAACGTCAGCAACCCCTTTCATGAGTGGGCTGTCTTGGTTAGGGGTCGATGTGACTGCAATCGATTTGTCCGCTTTAACAACGAGCCATGCCCAGCCGGAGCCGAAGCGTCCAGTAGCAGCGGCTTTGAAATGAGCCTTGAGACCTTTTTCACCTTCGAGACCACCAAAAGTTTTTTGGATCGCTTCAGCGAGAGCACCGACGGGTTCACCGCCGCCGTTAGGGGAAAGTAAATTCCAGAAGAATGTATGGTTGGCGTGGCCACCGGCATTATTGCGAACGGCGGGGCGAATGGACTCTGGAACTTTGGAGAGATCTGCGATAAGTGCATTCACATCGGCGCCAGCGGCGAAGCCAGGTTCCTTAGCGAGTGCAGCGTTTAAGTTAGTCACGTAGGCATTGTGATGTTTGCCGTGGTGGATTTCCATCGTGGCAACATCGATGTGTGGTTCGAGTGCGTTGGTGGGATAGGCGAGGGGAGGGAGGGTGTAACTC